>CAMWQX010000227.1 GCA_947176475.1 uncultured Bacillota bacterium | reverse complement strand
GTATTATATAAGTCCATTCCATTTTTTATCACCAACTTAAATATACTATAAATATCAAAAAAAAGCAAATACATTGATAAAGTACTTCAATAATGCTATACTATTTAATATGAAAAGAGTTGATTAATTATGAAAAAATACTTATTAAGAGTAGGTGCTTTTTGTCTCGATATGTTAATTGTTTATATAATTGCATCTATTATATGTTTAATACCTTTTATCAATCCTAATGTTGATAAAATAGATGAAAATCAAAAAGCCTTACAACAGGAATATGAATTAGCAAAAGATCTAAGTGAAAAGACCGAAAACTACATTAAAGATAATAAAATAAATCAATTTGAATATAAGGAAATCCTAGATCAATTTCCGACTTATTATGAACTATTCAAAGACGTCGTTATTGATGAAGAATTAAAGGATGAATTTAAAGATAACATAAAAAATAATATCAATGAAAAATATACAGGTATATATAATGATTATACTTATACCATCAATAAGATGAGTTTAATTCAAACTGTCGTTACCATAATTACTTGTCTATTATACTTTGGTGTTTTATCATTTATCAATCATGGACAAACTCTAGCTAAAAAGCTTCTCCGTCTAAAAGTAGTAAATACCCGTGATGAAGAAAAAGATATTCCTCTATGGAAATATTTAATAAGCGCATTCTTAATATGTGAAACTATCTTCACTATAACTAATTTAATAATGATAAACGTTATGCCTAAAAATGCTTTCATCAATGTTTCTTATTGGGTAAAACAAACTCAATTCCTTTATGAACTAGCTTTCTTAATTTGCCTAGTGCTTCGTGAAGATCAAAGATCTATTCATGATTTATTACTTGGAACATCGGTAATACTTCTTGATAAAGAGGGAAATAAAGTACCAGATCCTATTTATCCACTTCCTGATACCACTCAAGAAGTAAAAGATGATAAAGTTGTTAAAGAAGTCAAATCTTCACCAAAGAAAACGACTAAAAAGAATAGCAATACAAAAAAAGTAAATAAGAAAAAAGAAGAAGTAAAGGCTGAAAAGATTAATGATTAAAAAATTATTAATTAAGCTTATAAGACTATATCAAAGAATGCCTTTATCAAGCCATAACCAATGTAAATACATTCCATCATGTTCTAATTATGCCTTAGATGCCATTGAATATTATGGAGCGTTCAAAGGTTCAATGCTTGCCATTTGGCGCATATTAAGATGTAACCCTTTTTCTAAAGGTGGCTTAGATCCCGTTATAAAAAAGTAGACTGTTAAGATATTAACAGTTTTTTTCTTCGTAATTTATCACTTATTTAGGATATTCACATAAAATATAGTGAGTATAAAGAAAGGGTGAATAATTATGAATAATACAGATAATTGTAATAACAATGAATCAACTAATAGTATAGCTGATATTCTTCGTGTCATTCTTATTCTACAACAAAATGCTTGTCCAGATTCTTGTTTAGATTCATGCGACCGACCAATGTTAGGTGGGGGACCAAATTGTCTAATCTGTAATACGCGACCTGTAATGTTATATACTTGTTGTGGAAATGGAATTCCATGGAGCATGCCAGTATGCAAAGATTTTACTACTACATGCAGTTCGCCTCAAGGTACTAATCTAAATTGTGAGTGTTCCAATGTCTTCCGTGTTGAAAAATTAGATGGTAATGCAGCAACATTTAGAGTATTAGTACCAAATCCTGAAGAAAGTTGCTGTAATAGTCAACCTTATTTAGCAACTAGTAGCTTCTTCACAATGGATTTGTCTTGCTGCTGTGTTATACGTTGCTTAAATGATACTTATGTAGACTGCGTATAAAAACGCAGTTTTTTAATACTCAAATATATCTTGTTTCAGAGTAATATATATGATACTATTAACTTAAGAAAAGTGAGTAGTAGAGGAGTATGTTTATGAATAAGGTTAAAGACATTATAATGGTTGGTATTTTAATATTTATTTTTGTTGGAAGTATAATTTATAATGCCTATGAAATGGATAAAAACGGACTAGAAATAGCTAAAGATAAAATTGCTAATGCTAAAAGAATAGTAATAGCATTACATGAATTTAAAAAATATGACGTTGATAAAGAATTTGTCTACAATTATAAAGGACAAAAATACGAAGTAATCAAAGATATTACTAATCAAGAAGAATTAGAAAGAATTAAGAATACAGTTCTTAAAGCAAATACTTCAAAATCAGAAATTCAGTTGTCTTGGGAATCTGCTATGTTAATTCAGTTTTATGATGAATCTAATAAAAAGGTGGCAGAATATGATTTGAGAAATATTGCAATTGGATATAATACAAGGAGCTTAGAAGTAGAAATTCCTCTAGAAGATTATGCTTTATTATACCAATATTTTAAAGACTACAATGATTTGATGCAAGAATATTTTGTTAACTAAGAGGAGTATGTTTATGAAGAAAATATTATTATTTAGCCCATTAATAGTTCTAGCTATATTGACATTATTTATTGCTGTCAATGGTAGAACAGATGAAGAGATAATTAATCAAAGTAAAAAAATCTTAAGTGAGATTAAGGCGATAATTCCTCAGACTAAAAGAATCATCATTGCAAGAATTGATACTAAGGACCAAGAAAAAGATAAGAACTATGTCTACAGTTACCAAAATAAAAGATATATAATAATAAAAGAAGTAACTGATAAAGAAGAAGTAGAAAAAATTAAAAATCAAATATTAGAATTTAAAATACCAGATAATGAAGAAGATATTTCTTTACGTGATGAAACATCACCTTTTCTCATTGTATTACTAGATAAAGATGAAAATAAAATAGCTGAAACAAATCTTAATACCATTGCTACTTCGAAAAAAAAGCAAGCGGAAGTCCGCAATGATGAATTATCTAGAGATATCTATAAATATCACGAGGAATATATGGATTCTAAAAATAAAAGTGAATAAGCAATAAAACTACATAACCATATGTAGTTTTTGTATTATAAAAAAAATAACTTAATAAAA
>CAMWQX010000226.1 GCA_947176475.1 uncultured Bacillota bacterium | reverse complement strand
AACATGTAGTAGCCTAATAAGTACAATGTAAAATATTTACCTAAACTATATACACCAAATGATGCAATATAAGATATTAACCATATTGGTATAAATAATAGAATAATTTCAAAGATATGGGCTTTTTCAAACTTGCTTGAAACTTTTTTATATGGAATATATTTTATTATTAGTAAAGATACTAAAGAGATTACAATTAAGAATAAAATAAACCATAAATGACCTGGTGTGAAACAACCATCATACCCACTTAAATCGTTATAATGAGTAAAAAAATATCTATAGTTTTCTAAGAAATTACCGTTGTATCCATAAAAAAATTTCCTGGCATAAAAGGTTTGGATAGGAATAAGAAGAATTAGACATCCAATAAAGGGAATGATAAGTTTATTGAATCGTTCTTTTATAAAGTCTTTTACTCCCCTTTTTTCCAAGGAATATTTGGCACACATTCCCGCAATAACAAATAATATTGCCATTATCCATGGATTAACGATAATAATTAATGAACTTAATAATCTATTATCTCCACCCCATACATAAAATTGAGAACCATAGTTGTTCCAAATCATGAATGTATGAACGGGAAATAAAAGTAATATCATAATTATTCTTAAATTGTCTAAATAGTGTTTTCGCATATATTACCCTACTTTCAAATTTCAATCTATTTAGCTTCTTTTCGATGATTTAAATGTATTCCGATATGACCAATTCCTAATATAATTGTTGCTATAATTAAAAATATATTTTTGCCATATATTCCGAGTAATAAAAAGGCAAATACGGGCAAAGTTGCTCCGGCAACAGGTATTCCTAACAAGCTGCTATACATATCTTTCATGCTTTTGCCACTTTTGAAGTACCTTATCCAATATATTTCATAAAAAATCATTGTTGCAAAGGCAATTAGCAATATAATTGACCAAGAAGATATTTTATTTATATTAAAGTCACTAAATATTAATGATATACCTGTTACTAGTATTTCTCCACTTCTTTCAAATAATAGTAATATTTTATTTTCATTTTTAACATATTTATCATAATATTTAGGTTTATTTTTACTCCATATAATATTGGGAATCAGTAACATTAGCAAAAATATTAAACCTATATATGAAAAGCCAAAGTGAATATTCATAATTTCATCTCACTTTCAAATTATAAATTTATTTTACCATGAAAAAAACAAATCGCATATAGTTTATCTTGATTTGTTTTATGGATATTAAGTAATTAATGATGCGTACTTCCATGATGTTGTTCTTGGTGATGAATTGATGTACTTGTTTTACTAGTTGTGTTATGATGATGACTCTCTTCTTGACAGTCTAAATCACAATTATGATGGTGTGATGAATCTGTACAGTTTGGATCACTACATCCCATACCATTAATGAAGGTTGCTGAATGATAATTTTGATTTGGCAAATTGGAGTTTGAATGAACCATTTTATCGACTCTACCACATCCAGTCATAAAAAATAAACATATTAATGTAACAATGAAAAAAGTCTTTTTCATATTTATTTCCTCCTAAGTTAGGGTTTATTACCAGATATCGATTGTCTCTTTAAAAACATCTTGACCATTCTTACCTGATGTTATGGTTATTTTGCAAGGAATAAAACTACTACCTTTGTACTCAGGATTACAACTATAAGATTGGACTTTATTCTGTTCTAATAAATCAGCAACAATATTGTCATATTCTTCTTTTATTTTATTAATACCAATTGGTACATATAAAATATTACTTTCATCTTCTGACCCGCCAAACATCGGGGACATTAGATATAATATTTCTAAATGACCTTTTTTATATTCTTCTTTAGCCTTTTCTATTGAATCTATTTCTGCAAAATTAATTGGTTCTTTCTTTTTAAATTTATTAAATATTCCCATGATATCTCCTTTAAAAGTTATAGTCTTTATGTCTTAGTATAAAGTGCTTTATTGTCTTTTAAACAATTCTGGTCCAACACCACAAGCTGGGCATTTATAATCTACTGGAAGGGTATCTCCATAATAAACATATCCACAGATAGTACATACCCATGCTGTTTTTCCCTTTTCGGTTTTGACTTTAATGAGTTCATCTTTATGTTCTTGATAATAGCTATAACTCATAGCCTCTTCTTCTTTGTAAACATCGGCTTCGATAAGCTTACCAATAAATAAGGTATGGGTTTCATTTTCGATAGAATCTACTTTTTCACAAATCATATATCCTAAGGAATCTTCTATAATTTTTATATTCTCAATATCCGTTGTTTTAATATCTTTAAATTTGTCTATATCACGCATAGAATTTAAACCAAATGTTTTGATAATATCTGGGTTACTATCCATACCTAAAACGGATAGAGCAAAAGTATTATTCTTGTGCATAAGTTCATTGGTATAATTATTCTTCATTACAGCAACAGCAATAAGAGGATTATCCCCTGCACTTACTTGAGAAACGGCATCAACTATACAGCCTCCACCATTTGTCGTTAGGACATACATGCCTTGAGTAATTTTTCTTGTTATCTTTTTGTTTTTCATTTTATTCTTCCTTTTCTAAGTAGCGTTTAGTATTCGTATTATTCCTTATCTTCGTTAGAATCTCTTTTTTCAATGTATATTTTCTTGTTATGATTATCAATTTCAAATTCGGAAGAAGATACTCTGATAAATTCTGTTCCAATAGGACTGTCAATATATTTTTCAATATCAGGATCTAAATGGCAAATATATCCTACGGGCAATAATTCAATATATTTTACATTATTTAAATAGTTGTCATCTTCATCGCCAGCTAGAAATTGCCATCCACTGTCCATGACATCATGGGGATTGTTTCTAAGCATATAGCCAACTTTATAGCCTTCTTTAGTAATTTTGGTAGATACTAAAGCTTTGAGATTAAATAGTTCTTTTCTTGCTCGCAATTTTTCAAAATATTCTTTTTCCTTCTTAAATTCATTAACTTTATCTTTGCTAATTTTAGCATCACTATCTATCTTATCT
>CAMWQX010000225.1 GCA_947176475.1 uncultured Bacillota bacterium | reverse complement strand
AATAAATTATTTAGATTTTTGTAATTTATTGGATAAGATTAATATAGGTAATCCTAATTATGCAAAGGCAGTAAAGGCGAACGATATGAAATTTGTCGAAGAGCATATAAACAATATATTAAAAGCAAAGGAAGTCATTTTAGATATGCATAAAACATTATCTAAAAAATAGGGGGTTAAAATGTCTAGATATGGTGAACTAAGGAAAAAATATGATAATTTAGTAAAGACGGAATTAAAAAAGAATGAAGAGATATTAAAAGAATCTTTTATTGAATATTTTGGGGAAGAAAATAGAACATTAATTGAAAGTAGATATAAAGAAATAGTTTATATTTATTACATTAATTGGGATATAATATCTTTTGTATGTGGAAAAGTTCCTAAAGAGTATCAAGATGATTTTAAACCTTATTTTGAATTTAGAGATGCTAAAGAATCGCAGTGTTATAGTTTTGTTGGAGATAGAATATTTCCGGATTGCTTTATTGGAACAAGTGATGAAGATATATTCTTTTTTGAAAGTATTTATGCATATATTTTAGAAAGATTAAAGCTAAAGAATCCCTATAGTTCTTTAAAAAATACTTATTATGGACCAAAAAGATTAATTTGTTTTAATTTATTTGTGACTGATGAAAAGGCCATTATTCATGAGATTAATCATTCAATAACGAAGTCTTGGATATTAAAAGTATTTGAAGATAATATGGAAACCTTATATGCCAAATCGGGACTTAATTATGAAGACGGAATTGATGATGATATACTAGAAGAATTGATAACGGATAAATCAAGTTTAAAAATATATGAGATTTTTAAAAGAAGAGGAGGAGATTTAACAAGCTTCTTAATGGGTGGTATTTATGAGTCGGCTTATGAATATAATCATTATCTAGTAGAGCGATTCTTTGATGCCTTTGAAGATTTATTAAAAGAAGCACGTATTGGGGAAAATAAGAATCTTTTACTTAAAAAAGTTGGTAAAGAGGGGTATCGTTTATTATGTGAATTGATAAATGATTGTTATGTAACAGATGCTAGAGTTTCCGATGAAGATCAGAAAAAAAATTTAAAAAGAATACACTCGCTTGTCGATTATATGGAAGAACATGCTGCATCTCAAGAAGAGTTATGCGGGTATGATATAAATAGTTACTATCAATATTTAGAAAGTATGGGCAAAAAGGTAACTATATTAAATAAGATATAGATTATGAAGATATTCATAGTTTTTAATAAGTTGCAAATTATCAAATGGTTTGATATGCTAAATTTAGAAATTTCATGGGGATTATATGAAGAGAAAAAAGTGGATTTATAAAAATGGACCTTTAAGAGATTATATAGACAGCATTATATCTAATAAGGATGATGCCGAATTTTTATATTATACAATTATGAATGCTTTTAATAAAGAATATCATTTGGGAGAAGATGCTGATGCTTTAATGGATGATATTTTTAACCGTGATAAAATAAAAAAGATAATTAAAGGTGAATATAAAAGAAGGGTTAGAAAATCGTGGGTATTTAACAAAATTCCTTTAAAAGAATATTTAGCAAGTTTATTAGAGAATCAAAGTGAACTTAATTATTTTTATAATACATTTAGAAGAGATTTGGAACGTGAATATAAAGATGAAATGGATTTAGATGCCTTAATAACTGATATTTTATCTAGGGATAAATTTAGACAAATAATTGAAGGTAGTTATGCTAAACAGGAAACTAATACTTGGATTTATAAGAAAATTCCTTTAAAAAAATATCTTGAAAGTATTGTTATGAATCCTGATGACTTAGAGCACTTGTATGGCAATGTAAGAGCAATTTTAAGTCGCGAATATAAAGATGATAAAAATATGGATGAGTTAATCGATGATATATTAAGTAGAGAAAATATTAAAGATATAATCCAAGGTGATTATACTAAAAGACATGAGGTAAATTGGTATTTAGATGGGGTTCCTTTAATGGATTATATAAGTGAAAATATTCATTCTATATATCGTGATGATAGATATATTTATAAATTGGCGACAAGAAGGGTATCAGAAAAAATAAGGAAGAATAATTGGGGATTAGAAAGACGTGAGGAATTAACTCGGGAATATTTTGCATCAGATAGTTTTAAAAAAGTTATTTCAACTCCGCCAATAGAACGATTAGAGTATTTTTATGACAATCAAACTTTGCGTCAGTATTTAATAAGTAATGTGGTAGATAAGGAACATGTAGAATATGTTTATTCCTTTGTTATCAGCAAGATATTAAGAACGGCTAGAAATGACGAAGAAAGAGATTTAAGTGAAATTGTAAATCAAATTATGGAAAGTGATGAAATAATCAGTTTAATAAATTCACCTAAAATAGAAAAAATAACACCTGAAATATGGCCTTATCAAAATGGGCTTTTAGTGGATTATTTAAGGACGATTGATTTGAATGGACGTGATGTCATGCAGGTTTATCGTCAAGTAAAAAATTTGATAAGGAGTAGATATCCCGAAGGATTTAAAAGTGTTGATGATAAAAGGGCAGCTATTGAAGATTATATAGATTCAGATGATTTTGCTAATTATTTAAAATATGGATATACAAATAAGGTTTATTTTTATGAAGATATGTTATTAATTGATTATCTTAGAAATTATTATGAAGAAGATTTAAAAAGAGTTGGTAAAACAGTTGATGATCTTTATATGTTTATTACACGTATATTAGCGAGATATGATTTGCCAGAAGATTTGGATATAAAGGAAAGAGAACAATTTATTGACGATGTTTTAAGAAGCGATGAGATAAAGATTTATCTGAAAAAGGATAAGATGACATTTGAGGATTGGACTTATGATGATAAGGATTTAAAAGATGTAATAAGAGAGAGATATGCTGATGTAATTGAGGAAGAATATGATGTTATTAGGATATATTATACAATAGTTGATAATTGTCGAAAATGAAAAATTAAGAATCCTGATATATAGCACTTAATCAAAGTTATTATTATCAGTAA
>CAMWQX010000224.1 GCA_947176475.1 uncultured Bacillota bacterium | reverse complement strand
ATGATTACGTCATACGCTAGCAGACTCGGGCTCGGTGGCTCGGAGATGTGTTTTAGAGTCAGGAAATATTTAAAATACAATCGACATCAACTAGTTGTTCTAAAATTTCTCTAGTTAACCTATATTCTTCCTCATAAGCATTATAACAATCTGTAACACTTGATAAAAATACTCTTTTGCCGATTAATTTCTTTACATTAATCTTTTTATCACATCTTTTAATATCAATGAAAGTTCCCCAGTCCTCTGTATGCCCTGTAAATCTCTTCATAAAAGATGCATAACAATACTTACATCCATGCGGACATCCGACATAGGGATTAATAACATAATCACTTGCTGGCAAATTTGATTTAGTTACCAAATCATTTACTTTAATCTCTTTTATTTCCATAAATACCTCTTTTGTATATTTATTATACCATGAAAAAAAGAATAATTAATATTCTTTTAATTCACACTCAATATCATGGTCTTCAAAATAATCCATAATATTATTTCTTGTTTCAATATAGTTATTAAAATCAATCAATTCTTCTAACTCACTAGATAATTTGGCATCACAATTTTGACAAGTAAATAATCCATTACTCTCCACTTCAACAACATACTTCTCATGATCAACTACACATGTTATTGAACCCTTAGTAGACTCTTCTTTGGAAATAGGTCTTAAGAAAAAAACTGCTGTAATTAAAGCAATAACTTCAATAATTACCATAACCAAAAGAATAATTCCCGCCACTTTCAATATTTTAATTATCATACCTGCCAATTTTTCTGTATTGCTTATCTTTTCAACAACCACACTACTTAATTCATTGCCAACTAATTCATCTAAACTGATATGAAAAATTTTGGATAATTCTTGAGCCTGTTTGATATCTGGCGCTGTTTCATCTAATTCCCATTTCGAAATCGTTTGTCTAGCAACACCTACTTTTTCTGCTAATTCCTCTTGCGACATTTTATCCCTTTTGCGCAACTCAGAAATCTTCTCACCTAAACTCATTTTATTCCTCCTTTCGCATACCATTTTATAACTTATGCGACTTACACTCTACCAATTTTTAATGGAAACATCGCCCGTTTTCTTAACAATTATTATTTAAAACCAATTTTATGATATTTTCTTTTTCTTCCGCAATCTTCTTTTGTTCATCTTCACTAAATTTACGCTTTTCATCATCGCTTATTTTTTCTTCTAAAGCCCTATAAATATCGACATATGGATATTTATAACTATAATTTGAACCAAATATTTCAACAAATTCATCGATTATATCTCTTACTTGAAAACGATATTTATAATCTAAACTCATATTTACAATAAAGATGTCCATAAGTAAATCCAAATTACGAGCTTTTTCCTCATCTAATTCCAAACTTCTCTTAGATAAAAAGAAGGCTTTTGCTGAATAAGGAAGCTTAGATTTTCTTAAATCATATAGACGCATAAAAGCTTCTACGCATTCGGCTGTCGTTGCACATGGTGGCGTATAACGTGGCATAATATCTTCTTCCAAATAGTCAATTAATTTAGCTTTTCTCGAAGGGTGTCTTAGTCTTCTTAAAGCCTTTGCTTCAATTTGTCTTATTCTATCTCGCGAAAGAAAAAATATTTTTCCCACTTCTTCTAAAGTTCTATCTTGTCCATCTTCTAATCCAAATCGATAACTTAAAATCTTTTGTTCTCTTTCGGTTAATTCTCCCAACACTTTATATAAAGCCTCTTTCAAAAAAGGTAAATATAATTCTCTTTCGGCTTCGTATTGATCGACAGGAGCATCCATCATATCTTCTAACGCATCGATAAAATCATAGTCCTCTTGTGTTACTGGCATATCATTGAATAAAGTAATATCAACTTCTTCATCTTCTTCAAGATAGACTTCTTCCATATCATCATCTTTAAATAGAAAATCATCTTGAACACCAAGCATACTATAATATGGATTTTCCGGAATGTCATAATAATCTGAAAAATTATAGATAATATCTACACTTTTATCCATATTCTCTATCTGTGCTATGGTATACTTAACAAGACCTGAATCAGCTAATTCTTGTGCTGTATATGGTGTTTTTCTTTCTGTATCATAACTTGCTAACTCTTCTCGCCAATAAGCAATATTTCTCTTCATCCAATAATTTAGCCAACTAACTCCCATGATATCTTTAAATCGTCTCATAATATTCGTCATCATCATCTTCGTTGCAAATGTTGAGAAGGTATTACCTCTCGTATAATCAAAACGATTAATCGCCTTACCTAATCCTTCTAATGCTAATGCTTGTGCTTCATCTTTAGGTAAAGGAACATTCCTAAAAAATTCTCTAACAACCCAATTAGCCAACTTAACATTAGTTGCTGTTAATTTTTCAATAATACTGGCATATTCATAATTATTATCTAATAAAGTTCTTCTTTCTTTTAGTAAATTATCACGTTCTTTTGTTAATTTTTTTCTTTGTGAATTACACTCCTGATAATTAGCATACATTTCACATAATTTTTCTATTTTCGTAGTCTTTTCTCCATTTTGTTTCAAGATATCTGCTAATGCCACATCCGGATATTCTCTTCTATATTGATTAAACAACTTTACTTCTTTACCATATTTATCCATGATTCTACCGAATTTAGTCAAAACCTTAGATAATTCATCATTAGTCTCAAAAAGTCTTCTTCCAATATGTTCTGTATCTATCTCATCTAATCTCTTAAATAATCTTATTTGCTCTTCTGCTTCTAGTGGATATTCTTCTCTCATTTCATGCGGAATTTCCAAATAAGTTGATGCTACATCTATTGTATTATATTCTTCTACTAAGATATCTTGTTGACGCGAATATCCCATAGTTTTTTTTAAGAGAAATTCTCTTTGCGGATAAGTTAAATCATAATGAGATTCTAATACCGCCAAAGATAAATCATTTCTCAAATAATAGTCAATTATCTTTTCTAATTCTACTTTCTCTTTAATAACTCTTTTCTTTTTCGTAGTACTCATTTTTCATAACATTACACTAT
>CAMWQX010000223.1 GCA_947176475.1 uncultured Bacillota bacterium | reverse complement strand
GAGCTAAGACATCGTAATAAATAGTATTTCATAAATATCACCTGCTTAAAATTATACCCTATGTAACTTCATTTTTCAACTTCAACCAAACAAAAAAATAATCGTTTATAAAAACGATTATTCACAATATCTATTACTTGACTTATACTCTCCTAAGTTTATGCTTGTAATATTTGTTGGTGTCCCAAATTCATGATTTCCCTTATAATCAATCGCAAAAGAACCAACTACCATATATTCATTACTTATACCTTGTCCTGATAGATTATCTACCTCACAGACATTCGTCCCCGTAAGTTCACCATAAGTATCACTTAATATCAAATTATTGCCAACTGTACGTGATGCTAAAATAACGAATGCATTAGAATTTATTATAAGTGAAGATACATCTCCTAAAGGTATCATTCCTTCAACACCAGAAATATTTCTTAAATCTAAAACATTATTTCCTGTTTTATCATAGGCAACTACTCTATTTTGACGAGCATTTCCATCATTAAATAACATTATTAATAGATCATCAACTCTTCCAACTGTTGGAATAATAGCTTTTACTGTTGCTACTTGTTTACCATTAATAGAAACACTCATCGTACTATCATTTGCAACCGTTGCTATTTGGAAATCATTATCAACGGCAAATGTTCCCGTAGTAGTAACTTTAACACCTTCATTAATTCTTATTGATTTAAAAGCATAATTTTTGTTATTATCAACATCTGCATATTTCTTTGTTGTACCATCGTTATATCTTAATCTATTTTCTTTTTCTAAATATCTTGGAACAATTATATAGAAAACAAATCCACATACACAAGCTAATATAATTAATAATACTACAACAAATACCGTATTAGTTTGATCATGTTCTTTCTTTGGTTTCTCTGGTGGTAATTTTGGTCCTCCATTAGGATTTACAACTTCTCTTATGGAAGTATTAACAATCTTTGGTTGGGTAACGGGCGTCTCTATCCTTTGCCCATTTTGATCTACTTGAATTGGTGCTACAACACGATTAATTTGCTTTTGGGGTATGCCACTGCGATTATTAGGATTTTCATTCATATTGTACACCTCTCTATTCTAATTCTATTATAACATAAAACTACTAGGAGTTGTAAACAATTTCCTCATCCACTTTACTAATATCTTGAAATGTTGTCTTTGCCTTTATATGATTTAACACTTTCTCAAACTCTGGTTTACCCTCTAAACACTTCTTATCTATCAAAGAATAATTGACAATCCTATCTTCACTGTCCTGATTCTCTAAATAGCCAATTGCCTTGTTTTGAATATTTGTTCCCATTATAATAATCGTATTATTAAAATTAACTTTCTCTCCATGATTGTCCGTTGTATATCCCTTATTTATAATCGATTTAAAGAGATTTTTAACTGAACTATGCGCATTATGATAATTATCTAAATATATTAAAGAATATGGATGATATTTAACTTTATCTAACAACTTATCATCATCATAACCAACAAATCCTGGATCACTTCCCACAATCTTCGTTAAACTCGATGAACTTCCATATTCATTCATATCTAGTTCTAAATAATTATAGTTTAAATTCTCGGCTATCACTTTAGCCGTATATCTTTTTCCCACGCCATCTACTCCATTGATTGTTATACCCAAAACTTTATTACTATCAATCTTTCTTCTAAGATACTTTTTTAACATCGTCAAATCTTGTCCATATATTCTCTCATCCAAATTTTTACATAATTCATTATAATTGTCCCGATTCATTATCTTTATTCCACATATACTTTCAATCACACTTAAGATGTCTTCTTTTGCTATAGCATTAGTTCTTCTTTTTTTCATTTCTTTTCGCATTTTCAAGGCATTCTTATAATCCTTATTTTTTAAAAATTCATTGCACATCGCTTCTTCCGTATTAAAAAAACACTTCATACTTACTCTTGAAGCCACATAATCTAAGACATCTAAAGATTTATCCGGATTATGATTATTTGTTATATAAATATCTGTTAAATCGACAATATCTCGTATATTATCATCACTTATAAGAACATTATGATAATCTTCATACATCGCTTTTACTCCTTTAAGAATATTGATAGTTTCATATCTATTTGGTTCTAAGACATTTACAACTCTAAATCGCCTTGATAAAGCTTTATCTTTAGCAATCGAATGTTCATATTCACTTATGGTCGTCGCCCCAATTATCTTAATCTCATCACTTGCTAAATAAGGTTTTAAAATATTGGCAGCATCAACAGATGATTCTCCTCCACCACTTTTAACTAAAGTATGAATCTCATCAATAAACAAAATAATATTGCCATGTTGCTTTATTTCGCTAATGATGTTGTTAAGTCGCGTTTCAAATTCCCCCCGATACTTGGTATTAGATAATAAACTAGCCATATCGACACTGATAATTTTATATTTCTTTAACTTTTCAGGAACATTGCCTGCCTTTATTCTTCTTGCTAGTTCATAGACAATTGCACTCTTACCAACTCCTGCTTCCCCAATAAGTAAAGGATTGTTTTTTACTTTTCTTAAAAGTATTTCCATAATACTTTTAATTTCTTCATCTCTTCCTATTAAAATATCGGATTTTTTCTCATTTAAATTAACCCCAATACTTAATAAAGTTTTACCCTTTGATGTTGCCATTTCATTAAATAAAGCATCTATATCAATGTTCATAAGCATTAGAATTCGTATTGCAATCCCATCATCACTTGTAAGTAAGGCATTCATTAAAGTAAATTCATTTATCTCACTTTGCTCATTTTTGGCAATAGCTACAGCGTCATTTAAGACAATCCTAAGCAAAGGGGTATATAAAATTACTTCACTTTTTTTACTAGATCTACCTACTATATTTATAAGTTCGTTTTTAAAATTTTCATAAGTTAAATTATACTTAGCTGCTATTTTACTTATGGATTCCACCTGCAATAAACTTAGTAAAAGATGTTCAGTTCCTACATAAGGGTGTCTTAATTCAATCATTTCTCTTTCGGCCATTTTTAAAATCTTGCTAACTTCATAAC
>CAMWQX010000222.1 GCA_947176475.1 uncultured Bacillota bacterium | reverse complement strand
AAGTAAAGAAAGAGAAACCAAAAAAATTATAAATATTGATTAATAGGAACTAGTGATTACACTAGTTTTCTTTTAAGGGGTGTAACTTATGTATCCAAATGAGGAAGAATTAAAAAATGTCTTGGAAAAATATGGAAGAGACATAACCGCCTTAACTAAGGAAAATAAAATAGATCCAGTTATTGGGCGTGATGAAGAAATTAGAAATTTGATAAGAATATTATCGCGTAAAACAAAAAATAATCCAGTGCTTATCGGAGAACCCGGTGTAGGTAAAACGGCTATTGTTGAAGGTTTAGCAGAGAGAATAGCAAGAGGAGATATTCCTGATACTTTAAAAAATAAGACAGTATGGGAACTTGATTTATCTGCCTTGGTTGCAGGAGCTAAATATCAAGGTGAATTTGAAGAGCGATTTAAAGCTGTTTTAAAAGAAATTGAAGCATCTAATGGGGATATTATCATGTTCATCGATGAAATACACATGATTGTTGGTGCTGGAAGTAATAATGCTATGAATGTTGGTAATATGTTAAAACCGATGCTTGCTCGTGGTGAAATTAGGCTAATAGGTGCTACAACTTTAAATGAATATCGTGAATTTATTGAACGAGATGGCGCTTTAGAAAGAAGACTACAAAAAATAATAGTTTCCGAACCCACAGTTGTTGATACTTTAACTATTCTTCGTGGGCTAAAGGAAAGATTTGAAATATTTCATGGAGTAACTATTAAAGACAGTGCTCTTATTTCGGCTGTTAACTTATCTGATCGTTATATAACTGATCGTTTTTTACCAGACAAAGCCATAGATTTAGTTGATGAAGCCTGTGCTACGATAAAGATGCAAATGAATTCGGTTCCTACTGAACTTGATACTTTAACGCGTAATATTATGACTTTAGAAATCGAGTTAGAAGCTATAAGACGTGAAAAAGATGAGGTAAGTAAAAATCGTGTTAATGAGATAAAAGAGGAAATGAGTCATCTAAAGGAAAAAGAAGATAGTCTTCGCAAGACTTGGGAAGAAGAAAAGCAATTAAAAGATTTAATTAATGCCAAAAAGGAAAAAATTGAAACTTTAAAATTCGAACTTACTCAAGCCGAAGATAATTATGATTTAGAAAAAGCGGCTCGCCTAAAACACAGTGAGATACCTAAATTAGAAATGGAACTAAGCCAATTAAAGCTTAGTATGCAATCTCAAATATTATCGGACACCGTAGGAGAAGACAATATTGCCGAAATCGTCAGTCGCTGGACCAATATTCCTATTAAAAAACTTGTTGGTGGCGAAAAAGAAAAATTATTAAATCTAAGTTCTAAATTACATGAACGAGTTAAGGGACAAGATGAAGCTATTGAACTTGTAAGCAATGCTATTATTCGTGCTCGAAGTGGCATCAAAGATCCTAACCGTCCAATTGGGTCCTTCATTTTTATGGGACCAACTGGCGTAGGTAAAACGGAAATAGCTAAAAGCTTAGCTTTAGAATTATTCGATGATGAACGACATATGATTCGTATTGATTGCTCAGAGTATATGGAAGCTTTCAATGTCTCTCGTCTTCTAGGAGCTCCTCCTGGATATGTGGGATATGAGCAAGGTGGAGAATTGACTGAAGCCGTTCGTCGCAATCCTTATTCTATTGTTTTATTTGATGAAATTGAAAAAGCTCATCCTGATGTTTTTAATATATTACTTCAAATATTAGATGATGGTCGTATCACTGACTCACAAGGAAGACTAATTGACTTCAAAAATACGATAATCATCATGACTTCCAACTTAGGAAGTGACATTATTCTAAACAATGAAGAAAATCGTAATGAATTAGTAATGAAATTATTAAAGACAACATTCCGTCCAGAATTAATTAATAGAATTGATGAAATTATTACCTTTAATTCCCTAAATAAAGACGTAATTTATGAAGTATTAGATCGTATAATTATCGATACAAATCATCATTTATCTCACATTCATATCAACATATCTCTAAGTAAAAAGGCTAAAGATTATATTATCGAAGAAGCCTACGATAAAGAATTTGGAGCTCGTCCAATAAAGCGCTATGTCACTAAAAACATCGAAACTATTTTAGCCGAATCTTTACTAAAAGAAGATATCTTAGAAAATGATAATATTTTAATAGATCTTGATGAAAATAATCACTTTACATTAAAAAAGAGAAATTTTTAGCATTTCTCTTTTTCTATGCTATAATACAAGTATAAACTAGGAAAGTTAATGGTGAAAAATGAAAAAAAAGTTTGTTTTAGTATTATTAATGACTATGACATGTTTAACTGGATGTGTAGAATATAAGGCTACAATGGATATAAAAAGTGATAAATCCATGAATTTCGCAGTTGATTATGCGATTGATAAGACAGTTTTTGGTGAAGAAGAAGTTATGGATTCAAGTGATAAGAAAAAACTTGAAAATGATGGTTTTACTGTTGAAAAATATGAACATGATAATATGAAAGGCTATCATATAACTAAAAAAATTAAAAATATTGATTCTTACAGCAGTAATGAAGAAGTAAAATATAATTTATCTGGTATTTTAAATGAAGAAACTAAAAATGATAAAATATTTAAAGTTAAAAAAGGCATATTTAAAAACACATATTATGCAACATTAGAATTTGATGCAAGTGACAGTGGATTAAGTGACAACGAAGCCGAAGAACCAGAAACTTCAGATGAAGAAGACGATAATGATGCATTAGATGATGATTCCCTAAATGATTTAACAAACTCTCTTATGAGTAATTTAGATTTATCCTTTAATTTAAAATTACCTAGCAAGGCTATAAGTCATAATGCTAGTACTGTTAATAATGATGGAAAAGAATTAAAATGGGATTTATCAGCTAATTCTGTAGATACTATTACATTCAGTTTTAGTCTATATAACACCGTTAATATCATAATATGTATCATTCTTGTTATCGTAGTATTAGTAACTATAATTATCTTAATAAAAAAGAAGAAATCTTCGGATTCTAAAGAAAGCTTAGAAATAGATAAAAAAGAAGAATAATAATAAGAAG
>CAMWQX010000221.1 GCA_947176475.1 uncultured Bacillota bacterium | reverse complement strand
CATAATATCACCAATTAAATTATAGTATAAAAAAGATCTTTTAACAATGTATTAAAAATCTATGATATAATAAATAACATTTAAAGGAGTGATAGTATGGCAAGTAATGTAAGAACAGAGGAAGAAATTATTATGGACTTAAACAATTATATTGCAAGTGGAAAAAGAAATCGTCCTTCAGTTTTAGCACCTTTAAAAAGAGAGGCAAGAACTCAGAAGATATGTGATTTAGTATTTTCTAATCCTAGTGTTTTTAAATTAGAAACAGAAATTAAACATGTCCCTATGAATTGTTTAACAGAAGAAATATTAATAAAACTAGTCTTAGTTAATCCCGAAAATATAAATTTATTAAGTGAAGAGATGATAACTGTTCCCGTAATGGTAGCTTTTGAATTTTCTAAAAGAAGAGCTGAGCATTTATCGCACCTTGAATGGGGAAAGTATGCTGTTAAATTTAAATATCCGAAAAAACTACATGAAGTTAGAGATAGCATAGATATTTTATGTGATCAATTAACATTAAAATATAATGATAAAGATACACTTAGAAGTTATGAATTATATGTTAACAAAGTTAGTAAATATATTGCCAATTTCTTCAAAGAAAAAGAAATGATAGAACTACAAAAAATGGAAAAAGTAAAAGTTAAATATAGTTCTGTTGATGTTGCTACGGAAAAAAGAGTTTTAGTGCTTATCACAGGAGAACCTGATTCGGGTAAAACACTTTTTGGACATATGTTGTGTAACCAAATAAGAAACTCGGTGGCATTTGATTCAGATGAGTTAACAGAGAGAGGCCGCATCACAGAACCTTTATGCAATCTTGTTAATCCTAAAACACATGTTGTAATTTTTTCTGATCCGAATGCTTATTCTTTCTTTAGTGATAAGGATATGGAAGATTTTGATGTCGTTAATATCTCAATTGTTCCTTCATCTATTGAAAAGATGTATCGTCATTCTAAGTATAAACAAGATGCTACTTATGATGAGTATGTAGCTTGGGAAGTAAAAAATGCTTTTTGTGAAGGAATTTATCACGATATATTAGTAACCAATGAATATGATGAACGTCTATGGTTAGAGGTTGATAAAGTTATAGAAGAAATGTCTATACTTTTAGACTTTCCTCTACCTCCAGTTGAAGACCCTAAAAAGTTAGAAATATAAATGATGTCTTTCTTTTTTTGATTCATTAGGATAACTATTGATTTTTAAGTAATAATAAAAGTATGTTAATAAAACATACTTTTATTTTTTATTAATCTTCTCCATTTAGGATATTTTCAGTTGTTGTATTAAATACAGTTGCTAAACTATTTATTGCTAGATTATCAGGAATACTTTTACCACTTTCCCATTTTGATATTAACCTATTATTGGTATTTAATATTTTAGCTAACATTTTTGAAGAAAGTCCCATTTCCTCTCTCTTTTTAATTATATAATTTCCAATTTTATTCGAATTCATTTTAATCACCTATAATATTTTATCAAGACTTTTTTACATTAAAGTATTATTTCTAACGCCTTAATATCGTATTTCCCCCAATATCGTTTTTTTACTTAAAACATAATGAAATAATTATATTGGTGAAGTAGTAATGATCGTAAAAAATTTAAAAAATAGCCGACTTGTATTGGGACTTACGCAAGAAGCTGTAGCAGAAAAATTAAAAGTTAAAAATTCTACCGTATCAGGATGGGAATGTGGTAAAGATACTATTCCGATGGAGAGATTAATTCAGTATGCCAATACATATCACTTTACTTTAGATTATTTATTTGGTCTTACAGAAAGAAAAGTTAAGAAATTGGATATTGCATTAGATTTAGAGTTAATTGCTATGAATTTAAGGACTTTAAGAAAGAAGAAAAAATTTACCCAAAAAGATGTTGCCGATAAAATTAATACTTCACAATCAACTTATTCACAATATGAAACTGCTCACAATCTAATTAATACGACGTTTTTGTTTAATTTAATAGATATTTATAATATTGATTCGGTAGATAAATTATTTACCCAAATAATTGAGAATTAATCTCAATTTTTTTATGACAAAAAAGAGAATACTATTTTAGTATTCTTCTTTTAAATTCGGACATTTCTTTATCGGTTACATCTAAACCATATTTTATTTTATCATCAACTATGGTTATTTCATCAAATCTATTTTCCACACTAGCAGCTACTTTATTTAGTTTTCTATATCCTAAATCTCTGATACCATGAATGTAACGAACGGTTGGTGCTTGATCTTCTTGAGTTTTATCATATCCTTGCATATAAAAATCTAATAGTTCATATTTATAATATTTTAAGACTTTAGGAATTTTCTTTATATCAGCATTAAACATCTCTAATAGACCTATAACTTGTTTATTAGAATCTATATGAGCTAATCTTTCAAACGGAGAAGATCTGCCAAATAAATGATTATATTTTTCAGACAAGTCTTTATACATTCTACCTAAATTTGAGTATTTCATAAAATCGAAGAATAGATAAATGTATTTTCTAAGTTCACTTCTTCCAAACATTTCAATTTCTGGATAGAAACATAAATTCATTAGTGAACCTTCAAATGATTCGGTATTCTCAGAACCTTTCTTAAATTGAACAGCGTGATCTATTTCATGCAATAGTGTGCGCAAAAGTTCAACATTATAAGCAAAGATACGATCGAACCCCTCAAAATGAAGCATTTGTAAATTTAACATTCGATAAGGGAAGGCCTCTTCAATTACTTTTTCATCTATGACAATTTGCTTAGTTAGAAAGGCATATGCTGCCGGAATATATAAATTTGGATCCTTTACATCTTGTTTTATACTTTCAAACTTAATAGATTCTAGATATCCTTTTAATCCATTCCAATAATATTCTAAAACACGATCAATAAAGGCTCTATCTAGTCTTTTATCTCGCATTGAATAATCATATAAAAGTTCCAGTATCTCATACATTTTAAAAACCCCTGTTTCTTAAGTGTGTATTATAACACAAGTTATAAAAATAGCAAATAATTATTGGATATCAAACAAAAAAGTAAAAT
>CAMWQX010000220.1 GCA_947176475.1 uncultured Bacillota bacterium | reverse complement strand
GTACAAAACATGACATTGCCTAGTAAGTTATCATATAAACTATTTTTTCTCAAAGCATTAAAGCCTTGGTAGATATTCTTTTTATTAAAATCATATTCTACACCTAATTCTTTTAAAGCATCAATAAAGTACATATCTGCTAAGACTAAACATACTCCTTCTCCTAGCATTCTTTCAATTATATATACTTTTTTATCTAATTCACTTCTTCCCGTTATTTGTAAGTCAGGGATTAAATGATGAAGAATATCGTGAATAAAGAATGTCAGTTCGTGAATATAATCGCCTCTAGGAACAGCAGGTACTCCAGCATTGGAAAGAGGCTGCCAATAGTTAAAGCTTGCGTGGTTATCGGAATTTCTAAAGAATAAACCATTAGCAAGAGCCTGTCTAAGCATTCTATCAAGATTGGGATTTATCTTTGCAATATCTTTAATATATTCACATTGGTTATATACATAGTCTTCTAAATTGGTTTCAAAATCAACATTTATCTCTTTTCTCTTTGGTAAATAATTTGCACTTATCATAATTTTTCCTTCTTTCTCTTTTATAGTATTTTTTCTTTTTTGATATAAATATAAATTTGATCAGCTGCCACTTCTAAAAATTTAATAAAATGATTTATATCAATATATTTTAGATTTTCAGCATTACTTTCTTTGATAACATCAACATTATTTTTATACTTTTCGATGTCAATATCTTTTTCTTTAAGCATTAAATCATCGATTTCTTTAAGATTGAAATGAAAGTAATTCATGATTCTTTTACTCATATTGGTATAATCCAAATAGATCTTATCACTTTCAAAAATATTAATTGGTTTATCTAATTTGGAATAAATATCATCAATAACAAATTCATCGAGAAATAGTTTATCTAACATTAGATGGGTAAGATATCCAACTTTAAAATATTTATTTGGGATTGTCTCTTCTCTCATGAATAATTCGATATCAGGAATTTCAAATAGACGACCTTTAATGCGATAATGTCTTTTTTTATCAATGTAATCGGGATATAGATTACCTTTTAAATAATCATCATTATCAATATGCAGTTTGTTAGCAACTAATTTTCCACATACATAATGAGCAACAATGTTTGGCATAAAATCACCTCAATATTATCTCTTTTATTTTTTCCTTTTGTTCTTCCTCCGTAAGATTAGTACAATCTAGTAAAAATAGTTTGTCATATAAGTAACCCAGACGGGCCATTTCATTATAGGTGTCATAATACATTTGATTATATTCAACGGCATACTTATCAAATTCGGTTACGACATCCCGTGAATAGATTCGCCTTCTTAGTTCTTCGGCATCCATATTTACTAGAAATAAAATTCGATCCTTTGTACTTTCTAGATATTTTTTATACTCCTCAATTCTTTTTTCCATAGGGACATCAAAGAGCATATATTTACAAATGACATCAAGATTGCGATCTAAACAGACGATTCCCTCGTTTAAGAGTTTTTCAATGGATGTTGACTTGCCAATGCCATCCGTTCCTTCTAAGATGAAATTAGTAACTTGGATATTTCCCTTAACAATACTCTCCTTGCTAAAGATGTCATTTACTTTAACAAAACCTTTAGGGGGAATATAAGTTGCATCGCCTGTTCTTATAATGCAAAGGTTATTTAGATTAAAGTATTTCTCTACTTCGATAATCGTTCCTTTATCTTCATAATAAGTTTTGCTTCCTATTACTTCACCATTGAAAGTAATACTTTCTCCTTTTATTTCTTTCATAGATTTCAAATACTTAGCTAAGTACTCCCGCTTTGTTGAAACATAAGTAAACATCTTATATCATCTCCTTACATATAGTATATTAAACTATAAGCAATAAATTGTCAATATATTTATAGTATTTTTTACCATATGTTGTAAATTTCTTGTTTAATTACTAAATTTAGACATTAAAAAAACTCATAACAAATGTTATAAGTCTCTTTATTTATTAATTTAAGATATCAAATATTTCAGATGGGTTCTTAACGACCCTAAAGAGTTCTTCCCTATTACAACTATCAAACTTCTCAAGATATACCTTATCAAACAATCTTAATAGATCATCGAAAAAACCATCAATATTGACGATAAAGATTTTTTTGTTGTGTTCACCTAATTTTTTATTTTGAATGGAAGTTGATAATTCGGCTATTAGACCATAACTTCCTGGCAAAATGATTGTAACATCTCCCATATTAACTAATGTTTTTAATTGTTCAGTTGCCGTGTCAGTATAAATGGTTTTGTCAGCCTCTACTTCGGTAAGAAATCCTCGATATTCTTTGGGAAGAATAGCAGTTACTTTTCCACCACTCTCTTTAGTAGCTCTGTATACTTCTCCCATCATGCCCTTTTCGGATGAACCAAATATTAAATTATGACCATTACGACCAATAAGTGTACCAACTTCATGAGCAAGATCAATATATTTATTATCAACTTCTTCTGAACTGCTGCATCCAACAAAGATTTCCATACTAACACTTCCTTTAGTGAATTTAATATAACATATTATTAGACAAAATAAAACTCGAATCCGAAAATTCGAGTTTGTATAAATGTAATAATATTAATAAATTTTATTTAATATCTTCGCTATCGAAAATACTTTTTCTGTTATACTTTTCAGCATTAAGTTTTTCTTTTAGAAACATACATTCTTCTAAATTTATATCATACATATTGGCAAGACAGATAACATAGTAAAGTACATCATATAATTCTTCTTCTACAGTTCCTTTAATACTCTCACTATCTTGTAAACGTTTGTCTTTTCTAATAGATTGTGCTAATTCGCCAACCTCTTCTGTTAGTTTGTAAAAATATTTATCTATAGAATTATTTTTATGATCAATCTTTTTTATTAGACTTTGTAAATCTGATATTGATATTTTTCTCATAAAAATTATCACTCCTTTTCGTTTTAATCATTGTAATTTTCTAACAATATTTTTTCAATCGCGCTCCAGTTATTTGCTCGTATAACATTGTTTTGTTTAAATTCACTTAATGAATGAGATTTTTTGATCCAGGATTTAAATAAGATTTTTAAA
>CAMWQX010000219.1 GCA_947176475.1 uncultured Bacillota bacterium | reverse complement strand
TTCTATTCATAGATATTTTACTTTTACTATCTCAAATCCTTCTTATACTGATGAATATCTAAACTTCTATAAGACTATGTATGATGATGAAGAAATGAAATCATATAAAGAATCTGCCAATACGGAAGTGTATGCTTTAGGTGAAGAAGAATATAAAAACTATATTAAACAACTAGGACTTAATTATAATGATGTTGTTAACAAAGCTATACTTATTAACAATGATATTGAGTGGATGATTAATGAAGATGAGAATAACGCCAAAAAAACTGAATTCCAAGTATTCACAACTAAAAAAGGTGATAAATTAAAAGGTCATGGTTATGATAGTTCTAAACCAGATCAAGAAACATTTGACTATGAAGTTGAAGTTGCTGCCATAACTTCTAAAAGACCATTAGGTCTAGAAAATTCATACGGTCTACCATTATTAATTATAAGTGATGAACAATTCAATAAAATTCTAGATACCAATCGTTTCTACCTTCTTGTCGATACCGAAAATCCTGATAAAATGCAAGATGAAGTTGAAAAGGTATTATCTAGTGTAAGTGATTCCGATTATACTATATTTAACCTAGATAAAGAAGTTAAAGCTATGAATTCTATGTTTACTTTAATTGCTATTTTCCTATATGGATTTATTACCGTAATAGCTCTTATTGGTATAACTAATATCTTTAATACCATTACAACTAATATGGAACTACGTAGTCGTGAGTTTGCTATGTTAAAAAGTATTGGTATGACAAAAAAAGAATTCAATAGAATGATTAGTTTAGAAAGTCTATTCTATGGAACAAAATCTTTAATTATTGGTATCCCTATTGGATGCGGTCTTTCCTACCTAATCTATAAAGCCTTAATGGATGGTTCTTGGAGTTATGCTTATTCTCTACCATATGTTGCCATTATTATATGTATTTTAGCTGTTTATATCTTAGTAACATGTATTATGAAATACTCAATTAATAAGATAAATAAGCAAAATACTATTGAAACAATCAGAAATGATAATATATAAAAGTAGTTATTTAACTACTTTTCTTTTGTCTATAAAACGTAAAATTACCCCTTATTTGGCATATTGATTTTATTAAGTGTTATAATTATTGTATAAAAATGGAGGTTAATATGGAATATACAGTTGCTGAACTTAGAGGCGATATCTTATCTAAATTATTTGATTTAGGCATTATACCTAAGTTTAAAGAAAATCCTGCATTATCTTCAGCTTTAGTAGAAATTGATAGACTTATTGATACCATTCCTGCTGATAAATTAGGAGGAAATGTAAGAGTGAAACAAGTTAATCAAGCTATTACATTTACTTGTGCTGATGAAGATGATAATGCCTATGCCTTTGGCATAACTAGTTATGAGCCAACAAGTTTTAAGTGTTTTTTACTAACTCAAAAATCAACTATATCTCCGGAAGAAGAACCTATTCAACAAAGAAGCGTAGTTGAAAAGATTATTTCTATTGAAGGAAACAACTATCTTAATATCACAACCTCAGGCTCAACAATTGACAACTATAAGTGCCCAATTGGCAAGTGTAATAATTCCGTATGGCAAGAAAATGAACGCTATTCTGCCGAAGGTATAATGCTAAAAAAAGAAGTAGTTAATTATAAACGTGGAGAAATAAATGAAGATTTTAAAACAGTAAGTATTGATACAATGCTTTATATTCCAAGAAAAGCAAACCTAGCAGTAGATGAAAATATTGAAAATCTAAGAAGTAAGAAAACGACAATATCCCGCGAATATATAGATATAGCTCGTGTCTTTATTCAGGATAAAGAAAATAAGACGATGTTTTGCTCCAGTGTTCCTTTAAAACAAGAAAATGGTTTAAGAAATATGGAAGTTGAAGATCTTTATTTAAATGCTCCTTCTGAGGTATTTATTCCACCAGCTGAAGATTGGGAAATTGATTTGATGATAACTACCGAAAGTAATCCTAAAGTTCAAGAAGGATTAGAGCATTTAGCAAGTGGTCGAAACAAATACTCATATGACTCAACAACTGATAAACTTTTTGAGCGAACGGGCTTTGATGAACTTCCAGCACCAAAAGTAACAATATAAGCGACAATGTCGCTTTTTAAATGCCAAAATATGGTATAATTTAAGTGGGTGATACCATGAAAATATTACTAGTTGAAGATAATCAAAGTATAATTAAAGGACTTGTTTATGCCTTAGAGCAAAACAAATATGAAGTCATTGTTAAAACTACCGTTAAAGATACCATATTTTATCTAGAGGATAATAAAGTCGATTTAGTAATCCTAGATATCTCTTTACCAGATGGTAATGGTTTTGATTTATATAAAGATTACATTCATAACATCAAGACCATTTTCTTAACTGCAAGAGATACGGAAGATGACATCGTTTTGGGACTAGAATTAGGAGCCGATGATTATATAACAAAACCTTTTTCTACAAGAGAATTACTAGCTCGTATAAATCGAATTCTCATAAATAAAGGAAATAATAAAATAACTGTCAAGGATATTACTCTAGATTTAGATAAAATGGAAGTGTCCAAAAATGGAAAAGTTATTAATTTATCAAGTTTAGAATTAAAAATATTATCTCTTTTATTTACTAATCTTAACAAAGTTGTTACTAGACAATTAATCATTGAACGCATTTGGGATTGGACAGGTAATGATGTCTATGACAATACTGTAACTGTTTATATGAAAAGAATCAGGGAAAAATTAAACAGTGATATTATCATAACTTTAAAGGGAGTAGGTTATAGAATCGATGAAAAATAAAGTATTAATTATTATCATCAGTACCATTTCCCTAACCTTCACTTTATGTCTTATAACGAATGCCAAAATATTTATAAGAGAATATGATTATAATACCAACATTCTAATAGGTAATTTGATATCGGAGATAAAAGAAGAATATCCCGAAATAGATACCAATAAACTAGTTAGCATTTTAAACAAAGATCAATTAGAAAATAACTTGAATATCTTAGAGGAATATGGCATTGATATCCAAAATGAATCCATAAGTCTTAGCAATCAACGCATTATAAATAAAATGATTATATC
>CAMWQX010000218.1 GCA_947176475.1 uncultured Bacillota bacterium | reverse complement strand
TCTTATTAATTCCCTTTTTAAATATTTTATACACTTCATTAAAGAAAGAGAAGTCTAAATTAATTCTAATCGGTACATTATTAGTGATAACAGGCTTATCTCCATTAACTAATGTCATTTCTATTAATAATATTAAATTAGATATTTTTCCTGATTGGTGGGTTAATATCTATCCTTTTCTCTACTACTTTGTTGGATGTTTTATAAAAGAGTACAAGCCATTTAAAAACAAAAAGTCTTTTATGATAATATTATTGATTGTGTTACTATTTATTGAAACATTATTTTCATATTTATTTAGTCAAATTAATTCCTCTAACTTTAGTCGAGGATTCCTTGGCGGTTATAATTGTATCCTTACTGTAGCAATATCAATATTATTCTTCTTGGTTTTTTATGATGTAAATATAAAAAATAAATTTATAGATAATGTTCTATCAAATATATCTAGGTTATCTTTGGAAATATACCTGTTTTCATATATATCTGACAAAATTGTTTATAAATACTTCAACACTATTATTAATAATCCCAAAGAATATTTAAACTATGCTATTATTGTTGTTACTTTGTCTTTTTCTTTGGCACTAATATTTGCTTTAGTCAAAGACTTGATTTTTAAGGCAGTGGCTTTTTCAACAAAGAAGATTAAAACAAAATGAATGCTTATATTTAATAAAAAAGGTTCTATATATAGAACCTTTTATAACTTGTTTATTTCTTCATATACTCTACTACAATTCTTTTTATCATGGTATTCATAAAATTTATTTATTCTTTTTTTGTATTTTGGAGATAACGCACATCCATTATTTATATATTTTATAATTTCTTCAATTGTACTGTCATAGTCATATAATACAGGACCAAAGCCATCTTTCTCATATTTAAAATATCCCTCAGTGTAAGTATGAGATTTAAAAAAAGTATCTTTATCAAACTGCGTATATATGACTGGTTTATAGAGATAAGCAAAATCAAATGATACACTAGAAAAATCCGATATTAGTAAGCTTGATGTTTTAAATATTTCTTGGTAATCAGCATAGCCATCATTAATACTAAAAATATCATTTGATGAAAAATCTTTGCTATTGGCGACGTGGGATGGGTGATTAACAAACAAGCCTTTGTATCCTTTCTCTCTCATCGCTTTTAGTAATCTATTATCATTAATCAATCTGTTATAAAAGGAATAATATTCACTTTCTTTAAAATTATCACTATATTCCCTAATTCCCGTTACGGAATCATTCTTGGTTGATATATTTTTTCTCCATGTGGGCATAATTGTTATCAATTTGTGGGCGCTATTTGATAAGTTATCATATCTTGGTAAACCAGTTAATTTTACTACATCTTTTTTAAAACCATATTTACCATTTATGATTGACTCATACTCGTCCGTTGCTGAAGTAACAAACATTCTAATATTTTTGTTATATATATTTAGCCATGCTGAAAGATCATCTTTAATAATTCCGTGTTGTAGAAAAACAAAATCAAAATTGTACAAGTCTCTATAGAATTTATTCATTTTACCAAATGCGTTTGTTAAGAATTCATCTGCTTGGCTTGATACTATTTTATTAGCAATTAAAAACATAATCTTATATTTAAATGAATTATATGGAATAACTTTCCCATACTCTTTCATAATTTTATAGTCTTCGCAACTCTTATCTATTACAAAATAAAACTTTTTATTTTTCACTTTCAAAGAATTGACATATTTAAAAAAATGCATTCCATTATCGTTTGCTGTAGAAATTCTATCGGAAATTAGCCAAATCTCTTTTGTTTTAAAAAGAGTACACATATGATACCCAATTCTATAAACTAGTTGTTTAAATCTACATTTTTTTACTAATTGAAAAATAAAGTGAGTTTCTAATTTTATTGATTTCATAAGATTATATGGTTCTATTATTATTGACTCTTTTTTCTTATAAGCCATCATATTATCTTTAATAAAATGCAGGCTATTCTCACGAGAGAGTTTTCCATGTGTAAAGAAGTTAAGAAGAACTTCAATACTTTTTTCATTTTTGTATTTTATATAAAATTTTATATCATTTTTTGCATTAGTTATGATTTTCTCTTTTATAGAAAATGGTCTATATTTATATTTTTCATCATCTAGACCGCGTTTATCATCTGGTTCAAAAATTTCGTCAAATATTATTTTCTTACGTTTTTTATTAAATACATAATAAAATTCAATATCTTTAATAGGTAATGAATAATTAAATTTTCCAGTTATTAAAATATGTTGTTTTCTTATGTCTAGAAAACCTATTGTTAACATCCTTTTATTTTGAAATGAGTAAATCACTTTATCAACTATTAATATATTGCCATTTCGATAACTCATCTTTGATAAAATGTTTTCATTTTTTATTCTTAATGCAAATATTTTTTGTTCTTCAAAAAGATTTTTTTGGTTTAAGATAATGTCCATATCTATTTTCCCCAATAGCCTTTTTATACTTTCTTTATACTCTCTAAGTTCTTTGTCATTTAAGATGTTTTTGGATACACGTGCTTTTATTCTCCATTGTAAATCATACATTACACAGAATTGAATATATCTAGGCATCTTTTTATATTTTTTAATACTTAAATCCATTATTTTCTTATGAAATTCTTCGAGAGTTAATGCATAATAATTTTTTTTGGTTTCACTCACATCCATAGCAGATGATAGATTTTTTCTTTTTCTGTACATATAATGAATACTTTTCATTATTCCTAATTTCATCTTAGATAGAATTATTTCATTTACAAAAAGAGAATCTTCAGAATAAGCTAATTTTGTGTTAAATTTTGTATTTATAGCATTTTTTCTTATGAAACATGATGAGTTATGCATTTGCACATATTGTGGATTTTCAAATAAGTCAACTACTTTGTCTTTATCAAATTTGTAATCTAAAGGATGTCCAAATCCTTTATTTGCATCAAAATATTCAAGCCTTGTTGCTACTACATCAATTTCATTTTCATGTAACTTAAAAAAAGAATATACTTTTTCTAGAGCATCTTTTTGCCATAAGTCATCACTATCTAGAAAATTTACATATTCTCCTTC
>CAMWQX010000217.1 GCA_947176475.1 uncultured Bacillota bacterium | reverse complement strand
TCTGAAATATTATCCTATATTGAAAATGAAAAAAAATCGGTTATAATGCTGAATTCTATTTTTGTATTATTTGAAAACAGTTTATTTGCGAATGGAATAAATAATCGTTACTTTTTGCAAGGAATATTAAAAGAATACCTGTCTAATAAATATTCTTTTACAAGAGATTATTTGTTTAAAGACAAGAATATGAGTTCCTTTTATAATGAGGTTATTAATTATATATGTAAATTTGACTATCCTATTACTAAAAAGCAAATAAATGATGCTTTTCCAGGCATTACGGAAATTGTTCTTAGTTTTTCAGTAGGCGATGAGAATATAGTTAACTTTTTCGGGGAATATCTTCATGGCAGTAAACTTAATTTGAATGAAGAGGATATTAATTATCTGTTAAATATAATTAAGGGTATGCTTAATGACAGAAAACCACATCATGGTAAAGAGCTATTTGAAGTGATTTCTCTTAAAAATTCTCATCTATTAAATAAAGTTGGAATCTTTCATGCGTATAGCTTATTTAGTGTTGTTGAGTATTTATTCAGAAATGAATTTCAATTCTCACGTCCTTATTTTGCACTTAATGATGTTAATATCGGCAAACCGACAGAGATATTATCTGAATGGGTAAAATCTCAGGATATTGTGGATATTAGTGATATTACTGGATATGCAAAAGAAATGCGATATCAGGTATATAGCATTCTTGAACTGATGAATTCTTATAATGATAGTCATCTGTTAATAAATTCAACTTCAATAGCAAAATTTGAGGCTATTGGAATAGATGAAATTATTGCTACTGATGTAGAGAAAGTCATATTTAATGAACTTAAAGGGACTTGTTTGATTTCTGATTTAAATTGTATAGGTAGGCTACCAAAGTTAAATTTCCTTTGGACTGATTGGTTAATATATAGTGTGCTTTTGAAATGGGGTACAAAGACAGAAGTATCCGTTACTAACAAATATTTTCAATATGCACAGCCTGTAGTTGCAAAAAAAGGAGATATTGATTTATCGACAATAGAACTTGGCAATATCGCAAAAACTGAAAATTCTGAATATAAAATTGATAATCTTGATGATATTGATGAACTTATAGCCGATATTATTGATGAAGAACTATTTTAGGAGTTGTTATGAACTACAAAGACTTGAAATTAAAAAATAGCTATATAAGCTGTGGAGAAGAAAATATTGTAAAATCATTTCTTGTACCAGCTCTTAATTGTACAAAAACTTATAAGAGGAGTGTAGGTTTCTTTTCTTCGAGTGTATTTGGTTTGATAATGGACGGAATAGGCAATATGGTACGCAAAAAAGGAAGAATATACCTTATTGCCAGTCCGAAACTTAATGAAGATGATATTGAAGCTATTAATGCAGGTTACGAAAAAAGAGAAATGATAATCAATAATTCATTTTCGAGAGGTTTTATCCAGGAATTAGAAAGATTTGATGATTATAATTTACAATTTCTTTCCGATTTGATTGAACATGAAATACTGGACATAAAAATTGCAGTTCCACATACATTGGGTCAATATCATGATAAATTAGGAATATTAGAAGATTTTGATGGTAAGAAAATTGCTTTTTATGGCTCATCAAATTCAAGTAAAAATGGATATCATGATAATTATGAGAAAATAAGACTTTCTAAAAGTTGGACTGAAAGTGGTGCAGAAGCTGTTGAAGATGAAGAAGATGAATTTGATTCGTTATGGAATAATACAAATGAATTTGTTAAAGTATATGAATATCGTGAAAGTGCCAAAAAACAAATACTTGAAGTAATCAACAGACGTAATGGTATCAATTATAGAAATGAACCAATTAAACTTAGAGATTATCAGGAAGAAGCAATTAATAATTGGGTTAATAATAATTATCATGGGTTCTATGTAATGGCAACTGGTACAGGAAAAACATGGACAGCTATATATTCAGTTAAGAAACTTATGGAAAAGGAGCAGGTATTTACTGTTATTTGTGCTCCGTATAAGCATCTGATAAAGCAATGGGCAGAAGATATTGAAAAAGTATTCCAAAATGCAAAAATAGTACTTGTATCGTCAGAAAATCCTGAGTGGGAGAAGCAAATCTCAGATGCTATTATTAAAAAACGTTATTCTTCTGATACTCAAATTATTGTAATATCTACAATTGTTTCATTTAATAAGAGCAGATTTAAAGAAACAATAAAGAAATCAAATGATAAGAAATTACTTATTGTAGACGAAGCACACAGATTCACACAAATAGAAGATGAAATAACTGAATTATTCAGTTATATGCTTGGATTAAGTGCAACACCATTTAGTGGCTCTTCTTCGATTAAAGGAAAAGAACTTATGAATTTCTTCGGTGGTGAAGTATTTAGCTTGCCTATTGAAGAGGCTTTGGATAAAGGATTCTTGGTTCCGTATTATTATTATCCGATTTATGTTCATTCTTCTGAGGAAGAAGAAAATCAGTTTAAAGCATACAATCAGAAAATACTTTCATGTTTTAAAAATGGCAAGTGTATAGATTTGGATAAACTCGTAAAAGCATTAAGGGGCAGACTGCGTGTTATATCAATGTCCAAAGAAAAACAATTACAGCTTGGTTCAATAATTGATGATATCAATGAAAAAGACCATTTTGTTGTTTACTGTGGAGATGGAAGGCTATTTGATGATAATGGAGATGAAATAAGGCATATTCAGTCTGTTAAACGGGTTTTGACTGATTATGATATTAAGTGCAGTCAGTTTACGGCTAAAGAAAATATGAAGGAAAGAATGCAACTTGTAGATGCTTTCAATAAAAATGAAATTTCTGCTCTTGTTGCAATAAGATGTCTTGATGAGGGCATAAATATTCCTTCTATTAAGAGTGCATTAATTCTTTCAAGCAATGATGATTATCGAGAGTTTGTTCAACGAAGAGGTCGTATTCTTAGAAAGTACAAAGATAAAGAATCAGCTGTTATATATGATGTTATTGTTTTACCATCAATTGACATGGATAATTGGATAAAAATAGAACTCAGAAGATTTCGTGAATATGCACATCTTGCTTTGAACTGTAATGAATTAAACAG
>CAMWQX010000216.1 GCA_947176475.1 uncultured Bacillota bacterium | reverse complement strand
ATATTATATACAGGTGAAAATAAAATAGGAGAATTTCCTATAGGAGAGTTTATCTTTGAGGCCAATTCCCATTTTAGCGAAGAACAAATTAAAACTGAAGAGTTAATGTTTGTTAATGATAAATTCGAAGATTGTTATATTATCCAAAAAGATGTCAAAAAATCGAAAAGTAAAGATAATAAAAACGAAATAAAAAAGAGTAGTAAAGTTAAATATGTTATTATATTATTAATAGGAATATCAATAATAGTGATTTTGATTTTTGGGGTAGTTAAAAGAAAACGAAAAAAGGAGTGATAATATGAAGCGAACATTTATAGGTGGTTTACTTGCTATATTTATGTTACTTATAGCACCAAATGCCATTGATGCCGCAAGCTTAAAGGTTACAATTTCTTGTAGTGATGCGACAGTTAATAAAACGACTACATGTACTGTCAAAGGACAAGCTTCAGGTGGACAAATTAGTTCATTTAAAGCTAAATATACAATAAATGGTGCAAGTTTTAGTAAGTTCGCAAATGGTAGTGATTGGCAAGGAGAAGCCTACAATAACGAAGTTTCCCTATATACTGGAAATAATAAAAGTGGAAGTTTCACTATCGGAACATTTACTTTAAAGACATCTATTGTAGGAAAAGCAACTATAACTTTAAGCAATGTTTACGCTTCAGATGCCGATTTCAATGATATAAATGGTATATCTAACGCATCAGCTTCCTTTAACATTAAAGAAGCAACAACGAAGCCAACTACAACAAAAAATCCTAATGCTGTAACCCAAAAGACTACTCAACCAACTACATCAATGACTACAACAGCTCAAGTACCACTTGAACTAACAAGTGTTAGAGTAGATGATTTTAATGTTTCTTATGATGGCGGTGTTTATTATGCAACTGTTAAACCAGAAACTGATAAAGTCACTATAAGTGCCACAGCTGGTAGTGGAATAACTATTATCGGAACCGGACAAAGAAACTTAGCTGTTGGTGAAAATGCTGTTGATTTAGTCTTGCGAAATCAAGGAGGTAAAACAGCAACATTCCAACTTATTATTACAAGACCCGAAGGAACTGTAATAACGGATACTAAACTTACATCATTAAGAGTCGTTGGATATGATTTTGCTTTTAGCCCAGATACTAAAGAATATACAGTAACTGTACCATCTTCATTAAATGAAGTATATATTGAAGCTAAATCCTATAGTGATGACGTTATCATTACAGGAGCAGGCACACAGTCTTTAAAGAAGGGGACAAATGAAGTCTATGTACGTGTATCTTATGGTGAATTAGGATCGACGGAATATAAGATAACTATTAAACGTAGTTATATGAGTACGATTATGTGGGTAATCATAGGAACTCTTGGGGCTGCTTTAGTAGCCATGGGAATCTATGCCAATATTAATCGTAAGGCTGCCGTATCAAAAGCTGTAGCTGAAAAGAATAAATTGCTTGCTCAAAATAATCGTGCGGAATTGAATTCGGCACCTCAAGTACAATTAAATGGTGAAAGTGTTGTAGGAACGGGAAAGAAAGCTGTTGTGCCAACACCAGTTCAAACAGTTGTAGCAACGCCAGCGACTCCAGTTGCACCTGTTGCACCGGTTGCTCCCGTGGCCCCAGCAACACAAGCCTCCCAAGCCATACCAACAGTCCAACCTGTTGGAGCCTCTAAACCAACTGTCGTTGCCACAACGCCAGGTTCTCCTCAACCAGCAGAACCGCAAATGATTCAAACGGCTCCACCGGCACAAGTAAAAGTGGTTAAAACAACCGTTGTACCTGTACAACAACCCGCCGCTCAAACGGTTAATACGGGAGCAACACCAGGAGCTACTGTAGTAAAAACAAATACTAATAAACCTGTTGTTTAAAAATACCAATAAAACTGATATTATTATCAGTTTTTTTATGCTATAATTGAGATAGTAAAGGGTTGATTTGATGGAACTGATAGCTTTAATGATTCTAATTCCCATATTTTGTATAGGATTAGTAATGTATATTATGACTCTTTATAATTACATGATATCCAACACTTTAGATGTACCATTACTGGCTATTGGTCTTTTAATTACTATAATATTAAGTTTCTTTATTATTAAACTTATCTTTAAATCTTTACCCAAAACTGCCAAATATTTAAATAAAGAACAAAATTCTAATACGATATATAATGTATTTACATTCATAATTATGCTTATCTTTGGTATTTTCTTACTAATTAAATCCCTAAATGGCAATTTCAATATTTTTGATTGTGCCATAGGTACTCTTATGACTATTTTATCCATCTATGTCATAAGTTCGTATTTTTTAAGTAATTCAAATGAAGTTTTAAAACTTATTGACATTGAAAATGCTGATGAAAAGATAAAATGCTTAAAATTTGAACATGAAAAATATGGTATTATTGATTACTATACTAATGATGACGATTATAAAATAGATAATATGTATAAAGTTAAATTAAATAAAAAGACGAAAGTAATTAGTACCATTGATGGATTGATACATACTATAGAGTAGGAGAGGTTATATGAATAATAATGAATTTAATAACAATAATGTCAATAATAATATGGATAATAACAATCTAAATAATTCCAATATGAATAACTTTAACAATCAAGTTGTAAATAAACAAGCAGATACCATGCTTAATCGTGAAAGAGATAATATCGTTGCTGCAACAATCGATGCTAATGCTGCTATTGATGAGAAAAAGGCCTTGGATGTTAATAATCAAATAAAACATAAAAAGGTTAATAAGTTTGTCATTTTCTTAGCTGTCTTATTTGCTATTGCCGTCATCATCGTTGCTGGATTCGGAATTGTTAAATTAACGAATAAAGCTATGACCTATGGTGATGAATCAACGACAACGACGACAACAACGAAACAAAGTGAACAATCCAAATTCTTAAGTTATTTAAATGATCAAACTAAGATTCGCAAATTCCAAGGAGATAATTATATTCTTGTTTTATGCCCATCTGGACTTGATTTAACAAGTGCTAAGAAAGATTATTATATTCTTCTTAATATCAGCTCTAATGGACTTCTAAATGCCAAATATGGGAC
>CAMWQX010000215.1 GCA_947176475.1 uncultured Bacillota bacterium | reverse complement strand
AATATATATTTTATTGATGCATAATCCACATATTAAATTTAAAAACAAATTTATTACCAAATATATTTATGTTTATAGCTAATTTAGAAACTTTTAAGATATTGTAATTTGTACTTGTTAATACAGCATTCATATCGATGTTATATTTATATAATAAATCAACATTTTCAACGATTAATGTTGCATCATTGGCCATATTCTTATAGCATTTATTGACAATATCCTTTTTACTTATGCCTTTTTGTTCAAGGTAATTCATCGAATAAGTTAAAACTTCATTATCAGTTATTAGGAATAATGGATCACGTCTAATTAATTCACGATAGTTAACACCTAAATCTTTTAACATCAAAACATTACTCATATAGTCATAATAACGTGGTCTAAAATACTCGTTTTTACGATTAAAGAAGGCCGTCATTGTATTATTTAATATTATTTTTAAAAGACTGATATCAATAATGCCATCTTGATCTTTGACACTATCAACAACACCCTTAATTGATTCAGGACTTGAATAAAGAATCAAGACAACTTTAGCATAGAAGTTTTCCTTTTTAACTAAGTGTAATATGCCATATTCTTCTGCTCGATTTTTCTTAACCAGGTTATATGTTTCATATAATTTATTAACATCGGCTCTTTTTAATTCTCCAATTAAGTAATTAGGTAGAGATTTATAATCAATATTTATTTTGGCTAGCATTTCTAGAACTTTTTCATCTAGTTTAGGTCTTCTTATATAGCGAAGATCAAAGACAGCAGTTGTCTTCTTTGGCGTCTTTAGTATAGCTAGATTATGTCTGTTGATATACTTAAGGATTTGTAGCATATTGTTATCAAATTCGATGATGTTATATTCTTTAGTAATTTCTTCGATAAAATCAAAGTCATTAATTAACTCTTTTTTCTTTAGTTTTCTTAAAAGGTCATTGCATTTTCTTTCAACATCTTCAACATTAGTAATAATTGTTCCTTTATTTTCTAGAATGTCTTTTAAATTTTCAATCACTTGATTAACTAATTTAGTTTGGGTAGGAGTTAATTCAATTTTTAAATTGTGGGTTCTTTGATGAGATAGGAAATTACGAAGATTCGTTATATCATCAGCAAAGTTGGGATTATTATGATTACTAGTTTCTGTAGCAAGCTTTTCAATGATGATATCTGTCATGTCAGCAATGCTATAAGGACTAGCAATAATTGACTTCAATAAATCAACAAGATTAACATTATCAACTATAATATCGGCTTTATTTAAAGAACTCAAGCGATTTTGCTTTTGTTCAATGATACTATAGAGTAATTTCTTTTCCTCACTCATCTTCTTCAACTCCTATTTTATTCTTTTTATTCTTAGTCTTAAGCAACCCTAAGCATGGCTTTTTTATCTAGTAATTCGTGATATTTTTCGATTAACTGATTTAACATATCAACGCATACATTGTAATCAGGATTTTCGCGATCTAATTTATCTAACCTATCTAAAGTTTGAGACATTGATCGAATTAATGGTAATGACTTATAATCAACAGCAGTCTCATAATCATAACCCATTCTTTCAATTTGGGATATCAATAAATCGACATATTGATCGACATCTTCATCCATTTCAATAGAATTTTTATAAAACTCTTGCTTTTCAGCTAAGATTGCACGAGCTTCATCAATAATTCTATTATCTTCAATTAGTTCAATATTTAAGACATCTTCAATCTTGCTTTTGAATGAAGCAATATACTCTTCTGGTTCGTCTGCTTCAATAGCATGAGTATAACTATTAAATAAACTATTAAGTATTAGTGCTGTCATAATATTTTTTGTTAGATTATATTTTAATCCATGAAGTTCGGATATTTCCTTGGCAATTGATGGTATTAAATCAATATCAATTTCCATATTTTCTAGTTCTTTTTTGATAATTTCTTTTTCTGTCGAGTTAGCAATTAAATGTCTATCAGAAACAGATGTAACTTGATGTAATAAGTTAACGTATTCTTCATCAAAAAGGTCATTTTCAAGAACTGGCACTTTTAAGTTTTGCATAGCAATGTAACGTAAGATATGATGTCTATCATTTACAGGTATGGCAAAATTAGCCATTAACTTAAGAAGTTTTTCCATGTCTTCTTCATCAAATAACTTACTAAAACTTTCTTGAGTAAATATTTCAATTAAATGGCGATATTCTGTTACTTTTGTACTTTGTAGTTCCTCTTGATTATTGTGAATTTCTTCATAATCAGTCACATAATCAATAATCAATTTAACGAGATATTCAAAGTACTTAGTAAGTTCAACAATTCGCGATTCTTCCGAAGTGTTATGAATTGAATAAATATTGGCATTATATACTAGCAATATTTTATTTCTTTCTTCTTCAGGTAGACCAATTAAATTTAATATTTTTTCTATATCATCAATTTTAAAATTAATGATACCATCAACGGTCAATCTACTAGGAGCGGTATGAATGTAGACATTAACTATATCTAATATGGCATTATAACTGTCTTCGTTGAGATTGGCTCTAGTTGTGGTACTTGTTAATAATTCAATGCGCTTTTTTAATTCCTCGACTAAACGAGATACGCTTTCCAATATTTTTGGGTCCATTCGATATCCTCCTCATTCTTATTTATCATATCATATAAATAGGTTAAGGTCAAAGATTAAAGGCACATTTTTTGATTTTTGTTGGTGTTGTATTAAGGATAAAAATATGATATTATGGAAAATAGCAAAGGAGTTGAAAAGAATGGATACTAATACGATAAAATTGTTCGATGCGAATAATAATTTAGTTGCCAATTTTGATGAAGAAATCGAAAAAATTCTTATAAGTATTCATGGTGAAAATTACTATGATGTTGATGAAGATCTAGTAAATACAAATTTAATTCCCGTTGCTGATGAACTTTATAAAGATACAGATTTAGAAAAGACAATTGAAATAGTTAATTCAATGACGGAAGATGCCAAACCAATTACAATAGTAGAAAAGAAAGAGACTAAAGTTGGATTTAAAGACTTTATTCCTGTTTTATTTTTCATCCTAATATTTGCTGTTATCGTAATTGCGGGATATTATTTTTTAAATACTGTAGATTTAATGGGGTTACTAA
>CAMWQX010000214.1 GCA_947176475.1 uncultured Bacillota bacterium | reverse complement strand
AATCCTTTGATTAGGTGTATTCTTAGAACCGGTAAGATAATTATAAAGAGATATTAGAAAATTTAAAAGAGGAAAAATTTAATAAAATGTCTTATGATGATAATAAAGGATTTTCTAAGAATTGTTATGTTGGAAGAAAAGATTATATACCCGATATGATTGTACTTCATAGTACACCGAGTTTTGTAAAGGGTGTTAATAACTTTTATGACGAAACAAAGGAAGTGTCTGCTCATTTTATTATTAATAATGATGGGGATGTTAAACAGATAGTTAGTTTAGATGATTCTGCTTGGGCGAATGGGACTTCATTAAATCAAGATAGTGATGTTTATTATAGATTTGCTAAAAATGAGATAGTGAAGAATCGGGATTATAATGCTAATTATTATACTTTTTCTATTGAGCATGTGTCAGTAGACGGGGAATTAACTGATGAGCAATATGCCAGTTCAAAGGAAGTTATAAAGAAAATTATTAAATATATTAAAGAAAAATATGATTATGATTTTATTATTGATGATAAACATATTGTAGGACATAGAGATGTTAATCCAATTGTTAGAACGGTATGTCCTGGTAATAAATTTCCAATGGACCGAATTATTAAAGAGTTGCAAGAAGAAATATGATTTTTAATATCATATTTTTTATTTTGTGTTATATTATAATAGTAGGTGATGGAATGAAAAGTAAATACATTTGGATTGGTACTTTTATAATAGTTATCTTTCTTATAGGGGTAATGGCAACTTTAAAGTTTAAGAATTTAGATAGCAAGACAATAAATTCTTTGGAAGGTACAGTTCTTTCTTATGATAAGGATAATTTAATTATTCAAGATATGAATAATGCTATATATACTTTTAAAATGGTGGATAAAGATATTAATGTGGGGGAACATATTATTTTAGAATATATGGGTGTTATTGATAAACTTAAGAATTTGCAAGATAATCCAGTTGTAAGTTATCAGGTAATAAGTAAAGCAGCAGATGATAATAATACTGATGGAATATTTTCTAAATTTTATCAACAGGCCAGTAAGAAAATGGAATCAATGACGATAGATCAAAAGATTAAGCAGTTATTATTAATCCGTTATCCGGAAGATAATGTATCAGATATTGGGGGATATGTTTTCTTTGAAAAGGACTTTAAGGGAAAGACAAAAGATGAAGTTAAGAAGATGATTAATTCTTTACAAGAAAAGGCAAGTATTCCGCTTATTACAGCAGTAGATGAAGAAGGGGGAAAAGTTGTTAGAATAAGTAGTAATAAGAATTTAGTAGAGGAAAAGTTTAAGTCAGCACAAGAATTATATAAACAAGGTGGATTAGATGCTATAAGTAATGATGTGAAAGTTAAGAGTAGTGTATTACATAATTTAGGTTTAAATGTTAATCTTGCACCAGTTGTCGATGTTGCCGATGATGAGGAAGCTTATATTTATCCAAGAACGATTGGTGAGAATGCAGAAATAACAGCTAATTATGCATCTTCGGTAATAAAGACGAGTAAAGGTTCGGATGTTTCTTATGTATTGAAGCATTTTCCAGGATATGGTAATAATCGAGATACGCATATTGATGAGGCAAGAGATGAAAGAACATTTGATGATATTATGGATAATGATATTCTTCCTTTTAAATCAGGAATCGAAGCAGGAGCTGAGGCGGTTTTAGTAAGTCACAATATTATTACAAGTTTGGATGAAGATAATCCAGCAACGCTTTCATCAAGTGTTCATAATTTGTTAAAAGTTAATTTGGGATTTACCGGTGTTATTATTACGGATGACTTAGATATGGGAGCAACTAAGGATATTGAAAAGAAATACCTTAAAGCTGTTTTGGCTGGTAATGATTTACTTATTGTAACAGATTATGATGAAGCTTACAGAGAAATTAAAACTGGTGTTTTAGATAAAGATATAAGTGAATCTTTAATTGATCAAGCGACATTAAAGGTGTTAGCTTGGAAGTATTATAAAGGTTTAATGATGGAAAATGAAAAGTAGAAATTTGCAATAACTTTAAAAAAGAAGTATAATATCTCCCAAGAAAAGGGGGATTTTTTGTATGCCAACTATTCATGATCAGAGAAATAGATTACAGATTCAGTCGAATATGTATGATAGAAGAATAAGAAATAATAAAGATAGTAAGAGAAATGCTGAAAAGAAATTGGGGTTTTTTCGCAAGAAGAAAAAAGAATCCGAAATGATGGCAAGTTTTTATAGAAATAAATATGAAAAAGCCCATAAATTTAATGATAAGTTTAGTGTATTTAAATTATCGGTAATAGGAGCTGTAACAGGAGTTTTTAAAATAGTTCAAATAATATTAGGCATTTTTGCTTTAGGAGGTTTTTTAAATATTCCTGTAGCAATTATGTATATTATTTTAGCTTTAGCTACGGGAACTAAGGTTGTATCCAAAACTTTAGAATCAAAAAATAAAAAGAGTTATGAGGAAGAAAGAAAATCATTTAGCACATATGATTCACAAATAGTTAAGTTAGAAAAAGACTTAGAAAAATATACATCAGAAATTAACGGTTTGGAAGCAAAAAAGCTTATTGCGGATAGTGGTTTAAAAGAAATAGATGATTATTTAAATAGCTTAGATATTGATTTTGAAAAAATAAGAGAGCAAAATTTAAGTAATGATATGACCAATGTTGAAACTATTCCAAGCGGACCTAAAGTTTAGTTGATATGAAGAGTAAAATATTGCTCTTTTTTGTTTTGGGAGTATTTGCAATTTTGACAAAAATAGTGATAAATGCTATAATAAGCAGCAATTCAAGGGGGAAAATGTGATGGCTAAAAAGGCAAATGATGCTATTAGTAATTATTCAAGTCAAATATTAGGTTGTCAGGCTTATGTGAATAACAATAATAAGAATAGATTGAAATGTGATAAGGTTAAGAAATCTAAAGAGGGGTTAAAGAATAAGATTAAAGCTAAATTATCGGATAAAAAGACAAAAAGAGATAAATTAGCAAAAAAGAAAGCAATAATAACAACAATACTTTCTATTGTTATTATTTTATCAACAGTTCCGGTATATGGCTGGGTAATTATGTTTATGGTAAATCTTCTAAAAGGTACTGTGATTATTAATC
>CAMWQX010000213.1 GCA_947176475.1 uncultured Bacillota bacterium | reverse complement strand
CAATAATATGATAACAGCAAATGTAATAATTATTTTCTTTTTCATCCTCACACTTCCTCTATTCACATTATAATTTGACCATTCTATAATGTCAATATTATTAAAATATGTGTTTTGACAATTAGTATTAGAAATGCTATAATATATGGCAATTCAAGGGGGATATTAATGAAAATTGAATTATTAAAAAAAATTAGGCTACTTGCTGCTATGGGAGGTATTGTCGCTTGCACTGCCATACTTAGTGGTTGTGGTGCTAAAACGGCTGAATTTGGGCAAAGTGATGAAGTTCTAAGTGATGAAAAGAACGTTGATGACGAGGTAGAGTTAATTCCTAGTGAATACCTAAATGATAAGGGAAATTTCGATAAACACAAACACATTATTGTAGAAATTGGTGGAATAACATATATTTTTCGTGGTTGTCAGCCAGAATTCAGTAAAGTTAGCCTTTCTGATGGTACTGCTAGAATACTATATTATGTATATGACGCAAATGGCGAAATCCTTATTAATGGATATGCTTCAGATTATAGTTGGCTTAATATTAACACTTACTTAGAAGAACAAGCTGCTCAAGAAATAGAGAGTGATTTAATTGAAAATGGTGCTAGACTTTATAAAGGTTTAGGAAATTAAAAAAGACGTGTTTAATTACACGTTTTTTTAGTCTTTAAATGAAGCATCGACATAATATATTTGACGATGTTCTTTGAAATATTGTTTCTCAAAGTCCGTCATGACATTGGGAATATTTCTTTCGTCATTATGTAAATCCATGCTTACTTTATCGAATGTATACCAATAACCACTTAGACTTTCAAGGGCTGATGCAAATAAGATCTTATTATCGGTTTTCATAATGATATGCTTATGTTTTTTATAGATACGATCATATAATCTTAGGTAAACCTCTGATGTGAATCTCTTCTTTTCATCTTGCTTTTTAGGCCATGGCTCAGAGAATGTTAAATAGATAGTGTCTATCTCTTTACCGAAGATATTGATAATGTCTTTAGCATCCGCGCAGATGAATCTTAAATTTTTTAATTTATTATCCCCAAGATACTGAACTGCTGTAGCTGTTTGGTTTTCATCTAATTCCAATCCAATATAGTTGATAGAAGGATGAGTTTTAGCCATTTCAATTATGAATGATCCTCTACCCATTCCAAGTTCTAAGCATATGGGATTATTATTGCCAAAGACACTTGCCCATTTATTTTTGTAACTTTCAGGATTCTTAATTAAATAAGAACTCCTATTTAATATTTCCTTGGCATTTTTTACAATATTGTAACGCATTTTAACACCTCAAAGGTATTATATCATATGTACAAAAAAATATCACATAATCGTGATATTTTAAATATTATTTGACGACTTTAAATCCACGCCAAGCAAGATAAATAGTTGTTATAGATGTTAAAGTTACTAAAACTTCTAAGTTAGCACCATTTTGTTTGATAATTATGGCAATCATACATAACCACATAACCGTTATAATAAGTGCTGTATAGGGATATTTTATATACATTAACATTTTCTTTGGGTCTTTCATCTAGTCATCTCCTTATAGATATTTTGAAATAAGAATTCATCTCCTTCAGCAAGTGATGATAAAATAGCATCAATCATCTCTAAACTTTCGGCTTTGCTATATTTTGTATTATCGATATAATCAAAGGGAACTTCTTCGTGTTCGATTACTGAAAAGGCGTATTCAATTGAATAAATCATTAAATTAGTATAATTATTTGATTTAAATTTAGAATCAATAGTATTTAAAGTACATATGAAGGCTTGCATGGCTTTGATAAGCGAGAAATTACGCATATCCATATTCAAATTAAAGATATTTTTGTTATTCATAAATTGCGAAAATATTCCTAACATGTGACCATTATCTATTAACTCTTCAAATTCGCGATTATTAGGTCTCACTTGATTAAATTTACTTGTAATAGCATTGCTTATATAACCTACTATTTTATTATCAGTGCAGATATTTAAGGCGTTGATAAAATCTGGACAGAAACACTGACAAGTGGTATTTATGATACTATAAAAATTATTACTCTCTTTATTTGATGTAAGAATATTATAGTATGATTTAGTCCAATCATAGAAGGCACGATGAGAAATCGGTTTAGTGGCTACGATTCCAAAATCAACAAATGATACTTTATTATCTTTAAGTAAAATGATGTTGCCAGGATGGGGATCACCATAGATAAAATCCTTTGTCATAGCCGTTCTTAATAATTCTCCTCCAACAACAGCAAGCTGAGTCCATATATTTGAACCAGTTAGGCGCATACAAGCATCACTTAATGATTCGTCTTTATTATAATTTGTCATCAGATCAGCTAGAGATATACCTTCAATAAATTCTTGAATGATGACAAATTCACTCGATAGTTCGTGATATACTTTGGGTATTTTGATATAAGAATGATTTTCATATAATTCATAAAAATAATCTATATTGGATATCTCATTAGCATAATTCGTCTCTCTTAGACAAATTTCTGCGAATTCCTGATAAGCAGCTTTAATATCAATTATAAAGTTTTTCATAAAAAGGCCGATAAATGATACTAATTTTTGAAGATTTTTTAAATCTTTTTTTAAATTATTTGATATGCTTGGTTTTAAAATTTTGATTGCTACTACTTCTCCACTTTTTAAAGTACCTTTATATACTTGAGCAAAGGAACCAATACCTATAGGATTCTTTTCCAATGAAGCGAACTTAGTTGTATCAATATATTTAGTTAAATCAATATATTCATAGGTAGCTTGGTTAAATACTTTGTATTCTTGTGTAGTACTCCAGCCTTCCATAAATTTCTTAGTTACACATAATACTTGGAGAAATTTATTATATACTCCGCCTCTATCTTTTAAATAATAAAATAAAGTTCTTTTATAGTGATTTTCCTTATTGGGAATGCTACTAAAGTAAATGCTTGCAAAGGTACCTATAAGATTACTTGCCTTTTTCATTTCTTAGAACATACTCCTATTTCGAAAATTATAATAGTTAATATAAGCGCAATAATTGGTAAAACAATGCCATTATAATTAGTAGCAATAATTAAAACTAACATTGAAATCCATATAGCTATAATACTT
>CAMWQX010000212.1 GCA_947176475.1 uncultured Bacillota bacterium | reverse complement strand
CTCAAAAATAGCTGTTTCTAACTAATGTAGAAAATGATTTTACTTGGTTTAAAAGAGTAATAGGAGGATGTATGAATTTAAGTAAAGAAGATCTATTGCTTGAAAAACAAAAACTTGATGAAACAGTAAAAGAAGTTAATAGACAGTTAGATGAAATTGGCGTAAAGGTAACGGATGAATCAGAATCTTTAAAAGAGTTTCAAAGATTGAGATGGGAAATTGATCAGGAATTAGATAAAGGTGAAAGATATGCTTTCGTTCAAGAAAATGATTTAAGAATAAGTATATTAAATGAACAGACATTAAAGGCTCGGAGATTATATAAAGTTAAAGATAATCCATACTTTGGATCGATAGTATTTAATGATGAACATTTATATATTGGAATTACATCGATAAAAAGAGATATGGATTATTTAGTTATGGATTGGCGTGCTCCGATATCGAGTTTATTTTATGACTATGAATTAGGAGAGGCATCGTATACTTCACCAGGAGGATCGGAAAGCGGAGTAATTACCCAGAAAAGACAATATCGCATCGAAAAAGGTAAGTTAAAACATGTCTTTGATACAAATATCAATATCGATGATGAGATATTACAAGAGGTCTTAGCTCAAAGTAGTAATGAGAAGATGAAGAATATCGTCAATACCATTCAAGCTGAGCAAAATGCCATAATTCGTGATGATAAAACTAAGACGATTATCGTTCAAGGTATAGCAGGCTCAGGAAAGACAAGTGTTGCCTTACATAGAATAGCCTTTCTTTTATATAAGATGGAATATTTAACTAGTACGAATGTCTTAATATTTTCGCCAAATGATGTATTTACGGAATATATTTCAAATGTCTTACCAGATTTAGGCGAAGAAAATACATTACAGACGACATATCATCATTTTGCAGCATCTTTTATAAGTGAATATTATCGTGTAGAATCATATTCTTCCTTTGTAGAAAGATACTATAAAGGGATAAGGCAGGATAACGATTTAATTAAATATAAGTTAAGTGATGCGATTATTCCGGCAATTGAAGCATTCACGAAATATTACACGAAAGCGGCAAGATTTACAGGCGACTTAGAATATAAAGAGACAGTTATTCCTTTGATGGAATTAAATGAATATCTTTTTGAAAGATATGATAAAATGCCTTTATTTGAAAGAGTAGAATTAATTGCGGAGAAGATTAATAACCGTTATTTTAAGGGAACTAAGAAAGATTATATTTCCATAATGAGCAGATTGTATAAAATTGCTAACTTTAAAAAGGATTATATATCCATTTATAAGAATTTCTTTGATTCCTTGATCTTTCAAGATAGCTATAAGGGCAATTACCGCAAGAATGAAAATATGCGTAATCTATCTAAGAAGGTTATTAATTATGAAGATGCAACACCTTTTATATATATGAAGTGTTTACTTGAAGGATTTCCTTATAAAGTTTATGTAAGACATGTTGTAATTGATGAAGCACAGGATTATACGTACTTACAATATAAGATATTGCGTAAGATATTTAAAAAAGCCGAATTTACGATACTGGGAGATACTAATCAAACAGTTAATCCGTATTATCACTATGAAAATTTGAATGTCTTACAAAATATATTTAAAGATGATAGTAAATATTTAGAGTTAAATAAGACTTATCGATCAAGTCCAGAAATTATTGAATATGCCAATAGTGTACTAGGATTAAATCATGTAAGTGCAATAAGAAAGAATGTCAATATACCGGTTATTAAAAGAGATATAAAGAATTTACAACATATAGGTAAAGATATTAAATATTTAAAAGATAAGTATAAGAGTGTGGCAGTTATTACTAAGAGTATTGAAGAGGCTAAGTTAATTGCTACAGAACTTAAGAAAAAATATCCTAAAACGTCGGTTATAGATATCGATACAGAGAAGTATAATCGTGAATTAGTTGTAGCTCCAGCTTATGGAGTTAAAGGGTTGGAATTTGATTCAGCAATAATTGTTAATAATTTTTCAAGTGATACATATCTTTACTATGTAGCAGTGACAAGAAGTCAACATGAATTAATTGTCTATGAGTAGGTAAATCTTGTAAATAAACTCTCAAATTGGTATAATGATACTAGATAAAGGAGAGATTAATATGTTACATGATATTCTGTTAGTCGTGTTAGGACTAGTTATTGGAGCAGTAATAGGATTCTTTGTAGCTCGTAAGTTTATGATGGGGTATTTTAAGAAAAATCCACCAATAAATGAAAAGATGATTGAAACTTTAATGACTAGTATGGGTAGAAAACCAAATAGTAAACAAGTTAAACAAGTAATGGCACAAATGAATCGAATGAAGTAATATGAAGATAGATTTAAATAAATTAAACGTATATAATGTTATAAATGTCGATGACGATGTTATTATGGATAAAGAATTTTATCAAAATACTGATGTGCGAGATATTAAGAATTTACATATACAAGGGCGTATTTTTATTAATATAAGTGATGAGATTGAGACTGATTTAGAAGTAAGCGGGGTATTTATCTTGCCTTGTGCAGTTACTTTAGAAGATGTCGAGTATCAATTTACGACGAAAATTGAAGAAATATGTGGAAAATTTAATGATTTTTATGATAAATTCAAAAATAATCTTGATATTTGTCCTATAATATGGGAAAATATTGTATCGGAAGTTCCTATGCGTGTTGTTAAGGAAGGAATAAATATGGATAACCTTAACGGAGATGGATGGGAATTAGTAAGTAGCGATTAAATATTGCAAGTAAGAAAGGAGTGGAAACTATGGCAGTTCCATTTAGAAGAACTAGTAAAACTAAAAAGAGAATGCGTCGTACTCATTTAAAGAAAGAATTACCAGGAGTAATTTCTTGTCCTAAATGTGGTGCTCCTATTCAACCACACAGAGCTTGCCCTGAATGTGGAAATTATAAAGGTAAAAAAGTTGTTGAAACTAAAAATGAAGAATAGTAAGAAGAAACATCTAGTAATAGATGTTTTTTTATTGTATAATTTCTATAGAAAGGGTATGAAGTATGAATAAGAATAAACAAATACTACGTCATTGTCCAAATTTTTATAAGATTATCAATTTTGAATACTATGATGATGATGAACTTTCAAATAAATTAATAGATGTCTATGAG
>CAMWQX010000211.1 GCA_947176475.1 uncultured Bacillota bacterium | reverse complement strand
GTATTATATAAAACTATATTTTTCTTATTTGATTATACCCGTAATGGACTATTTTATATTCCTATATTTTTGCTTATGGGATATTCGATAAATAAGAATATTATAAAGATAACTAAGGAAAAATATTCTTACATTTTTATATTCTTAATCGCCCTTATCCTTGAAGGCATAATAACTTTAAAGTTTAATCTCTATCGTCATAGTAGTATGTATGTAAGTTTAATTCCCTTAATGTATCTCATGTTTTCCTATCTTATGAGTAACTATTCATCTAATAATAATATTCGTTCATTAGGTACATACATCTATATTCTTCATCCTTTCTTTATCGTTATCATGCATTTTGTTAACAAAGTATTAAAGTTATCTATTTTAAATAATAGTTTAGTAAACTTTATTCTCGTTTCTTTATTAAGCTTTATCGCATCATTTGTTATTGATTATGCCTTTAAGAAAATTAATGCTCATAAATTAAATAATGTTTCTTAAAAAATGATACATTGTATCATTTTTTTTATGTAAAGTTGTATAACAAAAAGAAAAAAATCCGCATATTTGTAGTAAAATAATAATAGGTGATACTATGAAAGCATTTAGCTTAGAAGGTGAAGTACAAAATTTAATTGATGAACTAAGTAGCTTAAAACTAAGTAATGCTTTTTCCGTGCTTGAATGGTTCTATAAAACTATCGATTACAAATCGATGTTTGAAGATAAGAATATTTCCAGTTATGTATACAGTACGCTTAGAGAAGCCGGCTATCAAACTATGCAAGATCCTGTAAGTGATTTAGCAAACTTCAAAAAACTTATGAACAGTGCCTCATCAGCAAGGGAAATAGATGTAGCAAATGCGCTTATTCGTCAAATACTATATGCCATAAATGAGTATCATTCACTAGATACGACACTAGTTTGTTTAATCCAAGCTTTTAATGAAAAGTACAATAAACAATTTGCCTATGGTATTATGATGGAAAATTTAAAAGAGTGTATTGGTGAAAAAATCGTTTACACAGGTATGAAGAATGGAGAATTTTTTATTCGCAGAGGAATTCTTACCTATGTATCAGATTTTAAATTCTTTACCGTTAATGGGGAAGAGATAGAATTATTTGGTGACGAAACGACTATTCTTACCATTGAATCATCAACAGGAAAAACACTATTTAATAATAATGTTTCTAAAGAAGAACCACGTCCTGAAAAAAATGTGATGCAATTTTCTTAAAATAATAGTATAATAAGAATTGCAAATTCATATGCCAACTTAGCACAGGGGTAGTGCAACGCCCTCGTAACGCGTAGGTCGCTGGTTCAAATCCGGCAGTTGGCACCAGATTAAAATTAAACTCGAACGATTTGGTTCGAGTTTTTCTTTGTAAAGAATGTTATTTTATAGGTAATATTGGAAAATTTCTTTTTAAATAAGAATGTTGCTTTCGAGCAATATTAGCTATTTCTTTATACAATTCTTGATTTTCCAAATAAAATGACTCTAAATAATCTGTATTATCTTGAATATCATTGAATGCCTTTTTATAAAGTTCTAAGCATTCTTGATACGAAATATCTGTTTCTGGTGGAAATAATGCAACATCCATCTTTCTCATCAAAATAGATAGAACTTCTTGCATATTACAAACATAAGCATTACCTTTAGAACCATCAATATATAACCTATTGCCAACTTTTTTATTAAATAAAGTAACATTAGTCGCATCTAAGTAGTAAGCATCATTATTTTCAACTAAGGAAATAACGTGATTATTAAGGGGAAGAATTGATAAGATTTCTCCTAAAGTATTTTTTTCCTTTTCATCTACCTTTATTGGAAGAGTTGGGAACTTTTCAATTCCTTTGAATGTTTTATTATCTACATGAACTAAAACATTTTTGGCTTTCATTCCGAGTTCATTACAAATTTTAACATAAAGATCACTGATAGATCGACATACAGCATTGCCCAAAAGGACATCTATGGAATATAATTTTCCAAAGTCCATCGAAGAGGAAACCGAAAATTCAAATTTATGATTTAATGAAAGATATCCTCCACGATAAAGCGTACAATATAAAGCAAATGATTCGATTAAATCTGTTTTTTCTAAAAGCACAAAAAGTTTTTTAGCATTTTTTAACACTTCTTTTTCTAAATTTAATAATTGTTGATATTCAACTGTTTTGCTCTCAAACCAATTAACACCATAACACGATGTAACAAGAGAAACACCTTCCAAAATATTAATCATACCTTCGGAAATATTATTTTCCTGTAAAAAATTCATAATTTCTGTATTTTCCGTTCCAACAGAAACCATCAAAGCAGCTAACAAGAGAATAGTTCTTGCACGTTCTTCTTGTTTTATCGTCATATTTATAACCTTCTTTTCACGTGTATTTTATCAAAAGAAAAAAAGAACTTCAAGGTTAATGTTAAAAAGTTTCTATTGATTAGAAAAGTTAATTAGATTAAATAAAAATAATAAAACATTAAATTTTATGTTATACTATAGCCATTAGCGAAATACCTAGGATGTTAAAATATAGGGGGACTTATGGGAAAATATAAAATTGGTATGGGGCAATATAGTGATGTTATTAAAATAGAAGCATTTTATGAATTTTTGTGTTGTACGCCATTAGATGATTTAGAAGACGTTAGAAAAATGTATATGTGTTATCACAGCTTTGCTAATAGCTATATCTATAAAATAATTGAATATGAAGATAATTATAATTATGAAAAAGAAAATGGATGGTCTGATAGAGCTTTTTTAGAAAAAGAACGCAAAAAGAGGGAATTAATGGTAAGATTAACGCATGACTGCTATCTTGCTATTTTACTTCATAAATTAGACTATGATAATTATAAAACTATCATTAAAGGTTTGTATGGCTATTTTGAACATAGCGATGCCGAAATTAATTCCCCTTTACTCGATTGTAAAACTAAAGAATATACATTAACAAAAGAGCAATATATACAAGGTTTGATAAATGCTCAAGATGAATCAACCAATGTCGGGGATTATTTACATACTCCTTCCTTAGGTAGTATTATAGAAATTGAAAAACAAATAATTAGACCTAATGAAAAGATAAAATGTTTGCGCTTAGATCAACAAATACCTTATGGTGATTTAAAGATATTCAAA
>CAMWQX010000210.1 GCA_947176475.1 uncultured Bacillota bacterium | reverse complement strand
TGATAATATGAATATAAAGATATATCAAGGGGGATTAAAATACATATTTTGTAATACGATTAAGAGACTTTATGATGGTGAGGTTATATTTCATCATAGTTTAGATAAGGGAATATATGCGACAATTATATGTGATGAGATAATTGGCGAAAAAGAAGTTGAAGATATCAAAAAGCAGATGAAGCAAACAGTTTTAGAAGATATTCCTTTTAATAAGCGCGAATTTAGCAAAGAAGATGCCATTAAATTTTTTATGCTTAAGGGAGAGAAAGAAAAGGCAGCAAATGTTTTAAATATTACAGGTTCAACAGTTACTTTGTATGAATTCGAAGGACAATATAACTATTTTTATACGCCTGGAATGCCTAGAACTTCTAAAGATATTGAACTTTTTGATATTCATTATGTAAATGATAATGAAGTAGTTTTAATTTATCCAACTGATCAAAAAATAGAATTTGAATTTAGGAAACGCATATATGGATCTTTTAGACAATATCATGAGTGGCTTGATAAGCTTAATTTAAATTATGTATGTGATGTCAACGAGATAGTAGCTGAAGGTAATATTCGTGATTTAATTCGTAAAAATGATATTATGATTGATAATAATTTATATGAGATCGCTAAAGATGTTATAAACGAAAATAAGAGAATTGTTTTAATTGCTGGACCAAGTAGTAGTGGTAAGACGACAACAAGTAAAAAGATGAGTTTATATCTAGAAAGTTTAGGTTATAGTGCTAAACCAATAAGTTTAGATGACTTCTTTGTTGAAAGGGACCAAACGCCAATTGATGAAGATGGCAAAAGAGATTATGAGTGCTTAGAAGCATTAGATGTAGAGTTATTTAATAATGTGTTAGCATCTTTACTTAATGGGGAAGAAGTTCACATGCCAAGATTTGACTTTTTAAAGGGTGAAAAAAACTTTTTACCAGATGCTTTACAGATATCAGGAAGTGATATTTTAGTAATTGAGGGATTGCATGCATTGAATCCGAATTTGATAAAATCAAATATAAGTGATGTATGTTATAAGATATATATAAGTCCATTGACACCACTTAATGTAGATAGACATAATTATATATCGACAACAGATAATCGCCTTTTAAGAAGAATTATAAGAGATTTCCGTACGAGGGGAAGGTCGTGTGAAGCTAGTTTAGCAACATGGGCAAGTGTAAGAAGAGGAGAAGAAAAACATATTTTCCCATTTACCGATACTTGTGATGCCATTTTAAATACGGCTTATGTTTATGAGATAGGGGTACTTAAAGTTTATGTTGAGCCATTACTTTTGAGTATTCCAGTTGATAGTGATTTTTATCAAGAAGCTAGAAGATTGATAGATGAGCTTAATAGTTTTTATACGATTCCTTCAGAATATGTAAGTAGAGATAATCTTTTACGAGAATTTATTGGAGGATCAAGTTTTGAGGAGGAGAAATAATGAAGAGAATAGCAATTAATGGGTTTGGACGTATTGGACGTTTGGCTTTTAGAGAATTAATTAATGATGAAGAGATGGAAGTTGTTGCCATCAATGATTTAACAAGTGTTGAAGATTTGTACTTTTTACTTAAGTATGATTCAAACTTTAGAGGATTTGATGCATCAAATTTATCTTTTAATGAGACATCTTTAATACTTAATGGTAAAGAGATAAAAGTATATAAAGAAAAAGATGCAAGTAATTTACCTTGGGGAGCTGAAAATATAGATGTTGTTTTAGAGTGTACAGGTTTTTATACTTCGGAAGAGGCAGCTATGGCCCATATCAATGCCGGAGCTAAGCATGTCGTTATTTCGGCCCCTGCTAAGGGAAATATTAAGACAATAGTATATGGTGTTAATAGTGATATTTTAGATGGCAGTGAACTAATTATTTCGGCAGCTAGTTGTACGACGAATTGTCTAGCACCAGTTTTAAATATATTAGATAAGAATTTTAAAGTTAAAAAAGGTTATATGACAACTATTCATGCAACGACTAATGATCAAACTACCTTGGATATCGCACATAAAAAGGGAGCATATTCACGTCGTGGAAGAAGTGCTATGGCCAATATTATTCCAGCATCTACAGGTGCAGCAACAGCTATAGGAAAAGTTTTACCTCATCTTGATGGTAAATTATCTGGTTCAGCTTTTCGTGTTCCAACGATTGATGGTTCAGTCATCGATTTAACTTTAGAACTTGAAAATCATGTTACTAAGGAAGAAATTAATGAGGCTTTCAAGATTAATCAAAATGAAGTTATCCAGTTTACAGAAGATCCAATTGTGTCAAGTGATGTTGTCGGAAGAACGACAGGAGCTTTAGTCGATGGCTTATTAACGGAAGTTTTAGATGGCGAAGATGGACAACTTGTAAAGGTTGTTGCTTGGTATGATAATGAACTTGGTTATACTAATCAAATGATTCGTACTATGAAAGTTTTAATATAAGATCACTTAGTGATCTTTTCTTTTGCAAATTGATTATAATTATGATATGATAATCTTGTTTTAAAGGAGAGGAACAATTTTAAAATGGAAATGAAAAAAAGAATATTATCAGCAGCTATATTGGTAACTGTTTTAGGAGCAGGATTAGGGTATGTATATAAACATCCTTATTTTCCTGAAAAGGAAAGCGTTGAAGCAGAGGATTGGACATTTGAAGATTTAGTTAAGGAAAATGAATATAATGCTAATCCTTACAATGTGTATAATGAAGCATTAAAATCATGTGGTGTACAATTAGATGAAAATGATATTAGTTATCTATCGAGTTTAAGAGATAGACAAGATTTAGTTGCTTTAAGTAGTACAATAGGACATTATAATATTGTTAGTTTAAATGGCGATGATGCCTTCGTCGTTATGGAAGATGGAAAAAGACCTCGTGTAGCTGAGAAGGAACTAGTTGATGATTATTATTATGATATATTAACGGGAATTTATGCTTCAGAAGGAATGTATGGAATTGATCCAGAAGATGCAATACCTTTAGGCGAATTTGTAGAGAAATATGATTTGGTTCCAGAAGGATATTGTGTACCAAATGTTGGTAGATGTCCAGTTTCAGAAGAGGCATTAAAGACAATTGAAGAAATATATGGAAAAGAATTAGCGGATTTAGTAAGGGAAGAGGGATTACCATTACCTTATTATAGTT
>CAMWQX010000209.1 GCA_947176475.1 uncultured Bacillota bacterium | reverse complement strand
GATTATAACACATTAAGCAAATTAAAAAAAGTTTAAATTAATTGCACTAGTTTTATTAATTTGTTAGAATATGTTTCCAAGGAGGAGTAGTATGTATAAGATTTTGGATTTTGATGAGTTTTTTTGTGATAAAAACCAAAGTACAATATTAACTTGTGAAAGAAAAATAGCCGTTTCTTTAATAAGTCCTAATCAGGTTGTTCATATTGCTCCTATAAGTAAATCTATTAAAGAACATCTTGAATTAACTTTATCAATTATATGTGATATTTATAATATACCAAAACCTTCGAGAGGAGATGATAAGGTATATATTTGCAATCTTATGGCAGAAGTTTCAAAATGTATGAAAGAGGATGAAAGAAACTTTATTGTTATCCGCTATATTCTCTTAAGAGCCAATAGAATTGCTTATGTAGAATATCCTTATTATATAACACCGTTTGAATTTGATAGTATGAGAGAACTTGATGAGGTATTTAAACAGTACGAAATCGAATCACATGCATTAATTCATAAGTACGATCCAATTAATAGTGAAAGCTTAACAGGTAATGCTATTCCATTCGAAAAAGAAAAGGATGATTCAGCTGTAAAAAGGTCCCTAGATTATATCCAAGAGCATAAATTAATTAGCAATTACACATTAAATACACCTAAAGAATATATATTAAAAAATCAGACATAGTCTGACTTTTTTTATTGAATAATTTGACAAGTTTTGGCTTGTTTTGTCGAATTGGTTGTCACCTTGCACTTTGCTACTTATAATATACAACTCGAGAAGCAAGGAAAAGATGCTTATCACTCCTTATAAGGACTATGCCCTGGGGTTTTGGTTGATCTTCTAACATATAGAAATAATCATAAGGGTCTGAAAGTATTGAGGAGTGATCATATGACAAAACAAGAACTAGTATTTTTGATTAAAGTATTAGTTTTAATCATATGTGGATTGCTAGTAATCTTATTTAAGGTTATATAGCATTTAAAAAGCATCTTACCGTAATATTTGCGTATTCGTCAAGTAAGATGCTTTTACCATATAGAGTGGTAAGCGCGTATAGTCCTAAGAATACTTGCTTCTCACACTTTTATTTTATCATTATTATTTATATTTATGCAATATATATTATTGCATTTTTTATTTTAACCTACTAAAACCATTCTGGAAGTAATCATTCCATCTTCAACACCACTATACTGTGAAAATGCAAATTGACCTGCAAGACTTCCCGTTGCACAAGGAAACCCCCTTGTAAGCCAAGAAAATGTTGGAGAAATAAAATTAGAAAAATCTCCATACCAACTATTATGATATCTTTTTGTTAAATCTTCATCTGGATATAATTTAAATGGTCCCATTTCACCTATGGCATCTCCTAATATACGATATTGATATGTATTATCAGAACTTTTTTCATCATATACATCAAAGTATTTAGCATTATAACTAGTAAGAGTTGCTGTAGTAAATCCACTACTTGCTGGTTTACCACTTATATATGATGCCATATATTCATGTGCTCCACCACTCATATCATATACTCCAGTTATATTTCCTGTTGTAGAAGCTAAATATCCTATTGATGTATTATATGCTTGATTAAATGTTGCTCCATCTCCTGAAGTGCCAGGATATGTATGTTGATTTGTACTAGGTAAAGCACTATAGCCTGTTTTATATGATGAATTATTATTGATATTTACTTCATTATTAATACCATATTTAGAGTGTGATAGATATGCTACTGCACCCCACTCTGTATTTTTCATCATATGTGAATCTAATGTACGACTATAATTATAAGCTGCTAGGAACATATTATAAATAGTATTTCTTCTCCATGAGTATACGTTCGGTTTGATTATTATTTTTGATGAATCCGAACTTGTTACCTCAGCTGCAGTTGTTGATATTGCTCCTTTGTAACCTGTTTCATATTTACCAACCCAAAATCCATTTACGCCTAATGATATAAATGATGGATGTGTCATATATTCTCCATTATTACAATTACTTGTTGTTCCTGAAGTCATTGGTGTCTTACAAGATTTTCCTTCAACATCTGTTGTATCTTTAGTGTCAAATACAATATCTATTTCATGAGCATTTTTACTAGCTGTTCCTGTATTCCATAATTTATATTTATACTTTGGTATCCATACAAAATATGATTCTATATCTGATTCTTTAATAATATCTCCGACTTTATACGTTTGCGACGGAGAAGATATCAATATAACTGCGTTAGCCCATCTTTTTTCTGAATAATTATACCAATTATCGTCATCCTTACTTACCATTGTTACTTTTCCATCGTTAGCTAAGGTAACTGGAATAAGTTTACCATCTTCATCTAATTTAGGTTGTGACGCATTGGATGTATCTTTTGATGCTTCTTTTTCAAAAGATATTTTATATGGATTTTCTTCTGTTCCTTCTCCTTTTGTTATAAGAAGTTTTGTATCCAAGAATACCACTGGACGAACCTCATTAATTAAAGATGCTCCACTTCCACCTAAATCACCATCTGAGCGAACACGATATATCCCGTAATTATTATTAGAATTTGGTGTAATAGTCCATTGAAAAGAACTAATCATCCAATTATTTGCATAACAATTATTGTCCTTATAATTGTTCATACTTGTTAACAAACAAGCTCCCCTTACATTTGATCCAACTGCGTATCCATAATCGCTTGGATATATTAAACCAATTTTACCTATCCATTTTGTTTGACGCCCTTTATTTACTGTTGTTCCTCTTTCTACAGTATACATATTGTGTGATGTTTCGGTATTTGTATTGTGTCCTCCTATATTCCATACAATGCTACTTATCATAGTTTTAGCATAAGATGTTAATCCGTTACTTGTAAAATCACAAGGTGTAGTTCTATTTGATACACTATCAACATTTTCATATGGACAATTACCACTTGTTCTATTCCAGTATGGTCCAGAATTTAACATTTGCATCAATCTACTATCTGTCCAGTCGTTACTTCCATATTGAGAACTTGAAGTTCCTGTACCATTTGGTTTATTGTCCCAAGAGTATTCACCTATAGATTCAGACCTTATTAATTTTATTCTTGATGCACTTTTTTCATCTGCATCTTTAACATTATTCATTATACCTATGATTCGCCATAGCTCACCATTGAATTCAACATAAT
>CAMWQX010000208.1 GCA_947176475.1 uncultured Bacillota bacterium | reverse complement strand
TGTGTAGGAATTTTCTATCTTTTTAATTTCTACATTTGAAAGATTATGGTCTTTTGTTTTTTTTGGTATAATTAAAAGAATTAAAACAATTAGTGCTAATAAACCTATACTAACTAATATAATTTTTTTGCTTTTTTTCATACTTCATAACCTCACAACTACTTATATTAACATTATATCTATACTTTCATTATGGTGTCAATACAATAAAAAAGATTGTTAATCTCTTTTAATTTTGTTTTAATATAGCTTCAGCAACTTTTATTCCATCGATAGCCGATGTCATAATACCACCAGCATATCCAGCTCCTTCACCACATGGGTAAATCCCTTTAATATTAGAATTGAATTCTTCATCACGCGGAATTTTTATAGGTGATGATGTACGAGATTCAATGCCTGCTAATATGGCATCGGGATGGTCAAAGTGTTCAATTTTTTTAGCAAAGTTGGTAATTCCTTCTTTAAGGGCAATATTAAGGCTTTCTGGCAACAATTCATTTAAATCAGCAAAATTGTATCTACCTTTTATTTCTGGCGTTATATTGCCTAAAGAAGTGCTTTTCTGATTGGTATAGTAATCTTTAAGTAATTGAATAGGTATTAGCCCCTTACCTAACTCATAAGCTTTACTTTCTAATGCTTCTTGAAATATAAGTCCACTAAATAATTCGCTTCCATAGATGTCTTCATTGACTGTTACAACTAAAGCACTGTTAGCATTTTTAGAATCTCTTTTATAGTTGCTCATACCATTTATAGCTAAGTGTTTATCAATACTTGAAGCATTTACAACATATCCTCCAGGACACATACAAAAAGAATATACCCCATGCCCATTGGATGATTGATATGCTAATTTATAATTTGCAGCACCTAAATGATCTTTATATTTAGCGCCATATTGGCTTTCATTTATTAAATCTTGAGGATGTTGTATCCTTAACCCAACAGCAAAAGGCTTAGATTCCATATATAGGTTATTCGCATTTAACACTCTAAATGTATCTCTTGCGGAATGACCAATAGCTAGTATTAAAGTGGTAGTATCAAGCCATTCACTTTTGTTTACTTCAATGCTGCTTATTTTATTTTCCTGATGCTTTATATTGGTTAGACAAGTGTTAAAACGAATGTCAGCACCATTATCTATTAAAAAAGTACGCATATTTTTTATAACAGTTCTTAATACATCAGTACCAATATGGGGAGTATTACTAATTAAGATGTCGGGATTAGCTCCAAAATTTACGAATGTTTCTAAAACAAAGTTACTTCTTCCTTCTTTGTCTTTGGTTAAGGTATTCAATTTGCCATCCGAAAATGTTCCTGCTCCCCCTTCTCCAAATTGAACATTGGAGTTTTCCTTTAAATTGTTATTTTTCCAAAAATACTCAATAGTTTTAACTCGCGTATCAACATCTTCTCCTCTTTCAATAATTATAGGTTTTATACCATTCAAAATAAGAATATAGGATGCGAATAATCCAGCAGGACCTAAGCCAACAACGATTGGTCTTAGCTGTTTATTCTTGACAGGTATTTCGTAATTGTAGTGAATATCCTCATGAATATTTATAGATTTATCCTTATTATGCTTTAAGAATATATCTTCATTTTTAATACTTACATCTACTTCATAGACATAAAATACTTGATTTTTATCACGGGCATCAATAGATTTCCTCTTTATTTTATATTCAATTAATTCTGTTTCTTTAATATGTAATTTTTTTAAAACAATACGCTTTAGTTCTTCATCTTGATTTAGAAGACAATCGATTTTTATTTGGCTTATTCTAAGCATGATATACACTTCCCTGCCAAGTATCCGGTTATAAAGGCGAATGCAAGATTATAGCCCCCACATATTCCATCAACGTCTAATAGTTCTCCTATTATGTGCATATTAGGTATAATGGTAGATTCCATAGTATCGGGATTTATTTCCGATAAAGATATACCACCTGTACATACTTGAGCGCGAGAAAAATCTTCTGTATCAAGTATGTTACATTCAAAAGATGTAATATTATTTATTAACCATTTTAATTGGTTTTCTTTTAAGTCATTGTAAGCTATTGAACCATCAATATGAGAAAGGTGCAATAATAATCCCGTTAATTTGTAATTAAGAAGCGAATTTAGCAATTCATTCATAGAAACATTACCCATTACCTTTGCTCTTTCATTTAAGTATGTATGAACATCTTTAATGTCTGGTAAAAAATTTATTTGGACACTTACATCATTGTGTTTTGCTAATTCACGAGAGGCATAGCCACTTATATTGAATGTAACAATGCCACTTATACCTTCATTAGTAAGTTGGAGCTCTCCTCTTTCTTCTTTGATAACTTTATAATCACTTATAAGACTAAGTTCAACTTCCGTTCTTATCCCTGCCCAGTTATATTTTTTGGCTCCTTCAACTATTAGAGGTGTTAAACTTGGCAATATCGGATTTATAGTATGCCCTAATCTCTTTAAAATATTATGAATTGTATTATTTTCTTCTTTTAAACCGGCATTAGAACCCGTAGCGATTATGATCTTATCACATTCTAAAGTTTCCTTTTCACTTTTTATAATAAAGGTGGCATCTTCTTTTTTAATATCTATTACTTTTACTTCGTTGATTATATTAATTCCCTTTTTTATTAATTGATATTTAAACATATCGCGAACAGAGGATGCTTGATTAGATAAAGGATAATAGTAACCATCTTTATTTTTAGGAACCAAACCAAAGGAAGTTAACTGATTAAATACTGTACTTTGGTTATTTAATATCTTCTTTAAATGATTTTCATTATCGGTATAGTATGATGAATTATCAATATCTTCATGCCAGTAGTTGCATCGACCATTACCTGTTATAAGTATTTTTTTAGCAATATCACTATTATTTTCAATTATTGTTACTTCATTATTTGGGGTCTTGGCAAGAATTGCCGCCATTAAACCGGAAGCTCCACCACCTATTACAATAATTTTCATATTATCACATCCTTTGTAATGAGAAAAAGTTCTTGTAAGAAGAACTTTATTATTTAATTTTATTTAATAATTTATTAAGTAACTTTATTTCCCTATTTAATTTCCAATTTATGAGAAATTTATCACTGGGAATTAATCTTTTTATATGTAGACAATTATGAAGTTCAAATTCAAGATATTCCCTATTATGGATAAGTATAGG
>CAMWQX010000207.1 GCA_947176475.1 uncultured Bacillota bacterium | reverse complement strand
ATGTATATGTCAAGTATAATATACGTTATTTTAACGTATATTATACTTGAACAATTTTTAAGGAATATATATAGTATTTCCAATCATTAAATTATTACTTTTTAAATTATTTAACTTCTTTATTTCATCAACTGTCGTATTATACTTTTTAGCAATACCATATAAAGTATCCCCTGACTTTATTGTATAAGTTTTATTATCACCAACTGTTAATACTTCTCCAACCCTTATTAAATTATTGCTTTTATTGTTCATAAGTTTTAACTTATCAACAGTTAAGCCAAATTGTTTAGCAATACTATAAAGTGTATCTCCAAACTTAACTGTATATGTATTTGGATTATCTACTGTACTTGGTATTGTTGATGTTGTTACACCTGGAAGTTTCAAAACACTTCCAATTGTTAAAGTATTACTACTCAAATTATTAAGTTTCTTAATCTCATCAACTGTCGTATTATATTTACTAGCTATACCATATAAAGTATCTCCCGATTTTACCGTATAAGTATTATCTCCACTTGGTGTACTTGGAGTAGTTGGTTTATCTACACTTGGTACAGGTAATTTAAGTTTATTACCAACAGTTAAAGTATTACTTTTAAGATTATTAAGCTTTTTTATTTCATCAACCGTTGTATTATGTTTAGTTGCAATACTATATAAAGTATCTCCAGGCTTAATAATATAATACTCATCATTATTAGCACCTATATAATCTAGTACTGCATCGGCAACAGCTTCTGCCATCGCATTATAATCATTTTTAATAATATTAGCATCTGTACTATTATCAACATATCCATATCGAATTATAATCGTATCATAATTCGGAGTATTTCTCGTAATATAATAATAATCCTTAGAAGTATCTGTCGGCCACCTATATTGATAATATTTCGTATTGTTAAAATATTCTAAATTATCTGCTATACTTGATGCTAATGTATTACTTTTACTCAAAGGATATATTACTTCTATTCCCTTTTCTCCTCCACTATTTAAAGAATTAGAAATTAATATAACATCATTTGGTCCACCAAAATCTTTTAACTTTTTTATTCTATCATCATAGCTAATAGTTTGATCCTTATCCCTTAGCATCAAAACTTCAATACCCTTACTCTCTAAAATATCTTTAATTTTATTTGATATCTTCAAAGTCATATCTTTTTCAACAATGCCATTACCAGATCCCCCAATATCAGATCCTCCACCACTAGCATTAATTGCAACTTTTTTCATGCTCTTCACCTACCCCATATTATGATAAATATATCTCTTTTATGCATATTATTGTATAATTAACAAAAGGTGATTATTATGAAAACTGATTTAGAACGTCAATATAATATTATACATTCTTATTGCTTTGCCAACCGCAAACTTTTAAAAAGATATAAAGATTGTATCTGTCTTTATTGTGGAAAAGAATATCCCTACACTAAGGTAAGCAATTGGGTTAAAGATGAACCCGAGTTAACAGCCATATGTCCCTTCTGTAGTGTTGATGCCGTCGTACCTAAAACAGTGGAAAACAAAGTGGATAAATTCACAGTAACAAAAGAAATTCAAGAAGCCATAAAAAAATATTATTTTTAACAAAAAGAATCTATGCTAAATAGATTCTTTTTTACTATTCTATTTCTTCCAATTTTTCAACATAATCCGAATTAATATTGATACTAATACCTGTCTTAAATTTTAATACTTTATCATTTTTGGCTAATACCCAAAGATTATAATATCCATCATATTCATTAAAAGAAACATAATCAGTTTCTATTTGTAGAGAAACGCAACTTCTTGTGCCATCCTTGCACTCATAATTAAAACGAACTTGATAGTATTTTTCCTCTGCCTTACTAGCATAATATCCATCCATTAATATTTCTTTTATTTCAAATGATTTAAGATTATCTTTATCTACATTCCCATACTCAGTATATTTATTTAATATCTCTTCTGAAAAAGCTTTTTTCCTTGCACTAACTTTTTTTGTTGTAGTTGTCGTGGGTACTTCTTCTTTTTTCTCATCATCTACTGAACATTCAAACTTAGAAAACTTACCAACTATTTTATTTTCTTTATCATCACAATAATAAACATCAAAGAATATTCCTTTATCAACATTATTTGATTTATCTTTTAAATGAATCACCGGAACAGACTTATTAATATAGGCATATATAGTATCACCTACTAAGATAATTAATAACATTATTAATACAAATATAAAAATCTTTAAACCTTTTTTCATAATATGCTCCCTACTTATTTAACTCGCACTTATATTCCTTTAATGAACATTTAACATTAACACTTGAGCCATTATGAATATTGGCATTAAAATAAATATAATTTGCATCTACTTTTTCTATTCGATGAGTTTCTAAATAATGTGGATGACCATCTTCTTCTAATTCATTAATGATTAATGATTCGTCAAATTTCAATTCTTTCTTTTGAATATCTTTACCATTAAGCGTATATTCAAAAATTAACGCTCCCAAACATCTTACAATGTACAATTTATCATTAACAAAATAATTATGTGCTACATCTTCATGAGCATTTTCATCACCGCAAGACTCGATCTCATCAAGCAAGATATATCCATTATCTCCAATTTGATAAAAAAGACCTGTAGTAAATCCTTCACCCTCACTTATGTCTGCAAGTGCATATGTAACATTGTTGTTATATCCTAAATTAAAACTATAAGAAACAATATCCGAAGATTTTAGTTGATAATGCTTATAATTTTCAAATTCATCTTTTTCATCAACACTACACCCACATAACAATAAAATACAAATTAAACTAAAAATAATCTTTTTCATACAAACTCTCCTCTTCCAGTACATTTATTATATCATATTTTTAGAACCCCAAAATCCAATTAACATTTTTTCTAATACGATTTAATTAATGTTATTGGATTATTTCTTTTTATTTTTGCCACTATTCTCATAAATGATAAAAGAATTGCTAAATTTATTACACACCATATATTTATATAATATCTAACGTTCAATAAATAAATATCTCTTATTTCATTAAAAAATTCAATACCATTCATCCCAATAACTTTGTTTAAAAATATGACAAAAACAATTGATAGTAAATACAAAAGAAAATAAAAACACTAAATAAAAACTAAAGTAAACATCATTATATTTGAATTTCTAAATCCAATTAACTTATATAAAGAAATATCTTTTTCCATATTATAAAT
>CAMWQX010000206.1 GCA_947176475.1 uncultured Bacillota bacterium | reverse complement strand
GAGTATTACATTTTCATGATATGGATTATTTCATTCAGCCAATATTTAATTGTTGTTTAATTAATATCAAAGATATGTTAGATAATGGTACAGTTATGAATGGTAAGATGCTTGAAACTCCTAAGAGTTTCCAAGTCGCTTGTACAGTAACTACCCAAATCATCGCTGCTGTTGCATCTAACCAATATGGTGGACAATCAGTAGAAATTAAACACTTAGGTAAATACTTAAGAGTATCACGTGATAAGATTATGAAACGTGTTAAGAAAGTCTTATCAGGTAAGGTAGATAAGGAAGTAATTGATGATTTAGTTGCACAAGAACTAAAGAAAGAACTTTCTAATGGTGTTCAAACTATTCAATACCAAATTAATACATTAATGACAACAAATGGGCAATCACCTTTCGTTACATTATTCTTAAATTTAGAAGAGAATGATCCATATATTGAAGAAAATGCAATGATTATTGAAGAGATAATTAAGCAAAGATATGAGGGAATTAAAAACGAAAAAGGCGTTTATATAACTCCAGCATTCCCTAAATTAGTATATGTATTAGATGAACATAACTGCTTAAAGGGTGGCAAGTATGATTACTTAACGAAACTAGCAGTTAAATGTAGCTCAAAAAGATTATATCCGGATTATATTTCTGCTAAGAAAATGCGTGAAAATTATGAAGGTAATGTTTTCTCACCAATGGGATGTCGATCATTTTTAAGTCCATGGAAAGATGAAAATGGCAATTATAAATTTGAAGGACGTTTCAATCAAGGTGTTGTTTCAATTAACTTACCACAAATTGGTATAATTGCTGATGGGGATGAAGAAAAATTCTGGAAGTTATTTGATGAAAGATTAGATTTATGCCGTGAAGCCTTAATGTGTAGACATCATGCATTATTAGGTGTAACATCAGATATTTCACCTGTACATTGGCAATATGGAGCAATTGCGCGTTTAGCTAAGGGTGAAAAAATTGATAAATACTTAAAGGATGGTTATTCAACTTTATCACTTGGTTACATTGGATTATATGAACTTACAAAATTAATGAAGGGTGTAAGTCATACTGATGAAGATGAAGGTACACCATTTGCTACAGCTGTAATGCAACATATGAAAGATAAATGTGCTGAGTGGAAGAAAGAAACTGGTTTAGGTTTTGCTTTATATGGTACACCAGCAGAAAGTTTATGCTATCGTTTTGCAAGAATTGACCTTGAAAAATTTGGCAAGATTAAAGATGTTACAGATAAGGGATATTATACAAACTCATACCATGTTGATGTTCGTGAGAAAATTGATGCATTTACTAAATTAGGCTTTGAAGCTAAATTACAAAAACTATCAACTGGTGGGGCAATTTCGTATATTGAAATACCTAACATGCAACATAATTTAGATGCTATGGAAGAAGTTGTTAAATTTATCTATGATAATGTTCAATATGGTGAGTTTAATACTAAATCAGATTTCTGTCATGTATGTGGATACGATGGAGAAATTAAATTGAATAAAGATTTACAATGGGAATGCCCTAATTGTGGAAATAAAGATAAAGGTAAGATGAATGTAACTCGTCGTACTTGTGGTTATCTAGGAGAAAATTTCTGGAATGAAGGAAAGACTAAGGAGATAAGTCAAAGAGTTACACATCTATAGGAGAACTTGATATGAATTACTTGGAGATTAAAAAATATGATATAGCTAATGGTCCGGGAGTGCGAATTACATTATTTGTTTCCGGCTGTACACATCATTGTAAGGGATGCTTTAATCCTGAATCTTGGGATTTTAAAGCAGGAGTTCCATTTACGGATGAGACAATTGATGAAATTATTGAAGATTTAAAACCAGAATATATAAAGGGATTAACTTTACTTGGAGGAGAGCCTTTTGAACCAGCTAATCAGAAGGCTTTACTACCTTTAGTAAAAAAAGTAAAAGAAGTATATCCTAATAAGGATATATGGGCCTTTTCAGGATATCTATATGATAAACAAATTATGGATGTTATGGTGGAAAAGTATGATTTTACGAAGGAGTTTATTTCCTATATTGATGTGTTAGTAGATGGAGAATTCCATGAAGAAGAAAAGGATTTGTCAATTGTGTATCGTGGTAGTAGAAATCAAAGAATAATTGATGTGCCAAAATCTCTTGCAAGTAAAAAAGTAGTACTTCATGAAAAAGATGCAGTTAGATTAGGAGAATATAGTAATGGATAAGATAAGAGGATTTGAAATAGCTAAAGGTTGGGAAGATAAGAATATAAATATTCCCGTAAGAAAAACAAAGAATTCGGCAGCTTATGATATTGAGGCAGCTGAAGACATCGTAATTCCAATGTTTAAACCAGGAATGAAGCCAACTTTAATTCCAACAGGGTTAAAAGCATATTGTCAAGATGATGAATGGTATATGTTAGCTAATCGCAGTAGTGGACCTAAAAAAGGCTTTGTAATGGCTAATAGTATTGGAATAATAGATTCAGATTATTACGAGAATGAATCAAATGATGGACATTTCTATTTTGCTTATTTTAACTTTGGCGATCATGACTTAGAAGTTAAAAAAGGTGATGTAATAGGACAAGTAATGTTCATGAAATATTTAATATGTGATGGAGACCAAGCTGACGGTGTTAGAACGGGTGGCTTTGGTTCAACAGACAAGAAATAGACTTCTTGTCTTTTTTTTGGCGCTATGATAGAATAAGAGGCATTTAAAGAGGGAAAAAATGGAACATAAAGTATTGGGAAATCATCAACTGGATTTTTTGAAAAAACACCATACAATTATGGGGCCTTTTAATGTGTATAAGTATAATCCCGATGCTTTAGCAGGATTGGAACGATATATAAATATTTATGACGAATTAACTCATAATTATTATCCGGAAATAACGACTTTATATGATGATGAGGTAAATACTTTTAAAGCTTATAAGCAAAAGAGGGTTATGGGACATCTGCCGATAAGGATGTTTATGAGGTTAAATCTCTTTCTTCCTCGCGAAGAGGTTATAAGACAGTTAAGAGAAGCCTTAGATGAACTTATGCGCTGGGGAATATATTATTATGATATTCATAATAAAAATATCTTGTGGAATGGTAAAGCAATTAAACTAATAGATATGGATGAAGTAGTTATTGATGATGAACGTTTTTTTTACCATCTTTATTATAATCTTGTTGATTTTATTTTAGAATTATATTTTTATTATAGTCATCCTTTAAAAAC
>CAMWQX010000205.1 GCA_947176475.1 uncultured Bacillota bacterium | reverse complement strand
TAATAAGTGAGATGATTTAATGGATAGTAATACAAAAAGAGAGATAATTTTAGATAATTATTCCCATCCTTATAATAAGACTTTAGAAGGTATAGATGGATATATAAAAGTAAATTCAAATAACGAATCTTGTATTGATAATATTGATCTATATTTGAAGATAGAAAATGATATTATCACTGATATTAAATTTGATGGTGAAGCCTGTGCTATTTCCACAGCTTCTACGAGTATCATGATAAAAAATATGGTTGGGAAGAGTATTGATGAAATTGAAAAATACATTGATAATTTCGAAGCCATGCTAAACGAAGAACCATATGAAGATGTTGATTTTAATGAAGCTATTGTCTTTGATGAAACATATAAACAGGGTAATCGTCGTACATGTGTAACTCTTCCATATAAAGGAATAAAAAAAGCGATTAAAGAATATCAAAATAGGGAAAAGGTATCTTAGAGTATCTTTTCCTTTTTTTATTGTGAAATTATAGTTAATTTTATTGTAAAATTTTCTAATATTATTGCTAACACTTGGGGAAAGTTGATATAATAATGAAGTATTATGAAAGGAATGATTACATGAAGTATGTATACTTATTCCAAGAAGGTAATGCCAACATGCGTGAACTACTTGGAGGTAAAGGTGCAAACTTAGCCGAAATGGCCAATTTAGGTTTACCTGTTCCTAATGGATTTACTATTACTACAGAAGCATGTACTGCTTACTATAATGATGGTAAAGAAATTAGTGAAGAGATTAAAAGCCAAATCTTTGAAGCTTTAAAGAAGCTAGAAGAATTACAAGGAAAAAAATTTGGAGATGTTAATGATCCGTTACTCGTATCTGTTCGTTCAGGAGCTCGTGCTTCAATGCCAGGTATGATGGATACCATCCTTAACTTAGGATTAAACGACGAAGCAGTAGAAGGATTTGCTGCTAAGACCAATAATCCAAGATTTGCTTATGACTCATATAGAAGATTCATTCAAATGTATTCTGACGTAGTAATGGAAGTACCTAAGAGTTTCTTTGAAAAAATCATTGATGAAATCAAAGAGGAAAAAGGTATTAAATTCGATACTGAATTAACAGTTGATGATTTAAAAGAATTAGTTGTAAGATTCAAGGCTGTTTATAAAGAAAATATGAATGGTGAGGAATTTCCTCAAGACCCAGTTGAACAATTAATGGGAGCTGTTAAAGCTGTATTCCGTTCATGGGATAATCCAAGAGCTATCGTATATCGTAGAATGAATGATATTCCAGGCGATTGGGGAACTGCTGTTAATGTTCAATCAATGGTATTTGGTAATATGGGTGAAACTTCGGGAACAGGAGTTGCCTTCACAAGAAACCCAAGTACCGGTGAAAAAGGTATTTATGGTGAATACTTAATCAATGCTCAAGGAGAAGACGTTGTTGCTGGTGTTCGTACTCCACAACCAATAACTAAACTTGAAACTGATTTACCAGAATGCTATGCCCAATTTATGGAACTAGCAAATAAACTAGAAAATCACTATCGTGATATGCAAGATATGGAATTTACTATTCAAGAAGGAAAATTATATTTCTTACAAACAAGAAATGGTAAACGTACAGCACCTGCTGCTATTAAAATAGCTTGTGATTTAGTTGATGAAGGTATGATTACACCTGAAGAAGCTGTAATGCGTATTGAAGCTAAGAGTTTAGATCAATTATTACACCCAATGTTTAATGCTGATGCTTTAAAGAAGGGCGAAGTAATTGGTTCAGCATTACCAGCATCACCTGGTGCTGCTGCTGGATATGTCGTATTTACTGCTGAAGAAGCTAAAAAGCTAGGTAAAGGCGGTAAGGGTGACAGAGTAATCTTAGTTAGACTTGAAACTACTCCTGAAGATATCGAAGGAATGGTTGCTGCTCAAGGTATATTGACTGTTCGTGGTGGTATGACTTCTCATGCTGCCGTCGTTGCGCGTGGTATGGGAACTTGCTGTGTTTCTGGCTGTGGCGATATTAAGATCAATGAGGAAGAAAAATGTTTTGAATTAGGTGGAGTTACTTTCCATGAAGGAGATTACATCTCTCTAGATGGAACCACTGGTAAAATTTATAAAGGCGATATAGCAACTGAAGAAGCTACTGTATCTGGTGACTTTGGACGTATCATGGCATGGGCTGATGAAAATCGTAAATTAGGTGTTAGAACTAATGCTGATAACCCAAGAGATACTAAAAAAGCTCTAGAATTAGGAGCAGAAGGTATAGGTCTATGTCGTACTGAGCATATGTTCTTTGATGAGGAACGTATCCCAGCAATCAGACAAATGATTTTATCAGAAACTGTTGAAGACCGTGAAAAAGCCCTAGAAAAATTAATTCCATTCCAAAAAGGCGATTTCACTGCTATGTATAAAGAGTTAAAAGGACTTCCAATGACAGTTCGTTATTTAGATCCTCCTCTACATGAGTTCTTACCAACTGAGGAAGACGATATTATTGCTCTAGCTAAAGAAATGGGTGTTACTGTTGAACACTTAAAGAATAAATGTGCTGAATTACATGAATTCAACCCAATGATGGGTCACAGAGGATGTCGTTTAGCTGTTACTTATCCAGAAATAGCAAGAATGCAAACTCGTGCTTTAATGGAAGCAGCTATTGAAGTAAAAGAATCAGATGGATTCGACATTGTTCCTGAAATCATGATTCCACTTATCGGTGAAAAGAAAGAATTACAATTTGTTAAAAATGTTGTTGTTGAAGAAGCTGAAAAAGTTAAAGCTGAAAAGAATTCGGATATGGAATACCACATTGGTACAATGATCGAAATTCCAAGAGCTGCTTTAACTGCTGATGCCATTGCTGAAGAAGCTGAATTCTTCTCATTTGGTACAAACGACTTAACACAAATGACTTTCGGATTCTCAAGAGATGACGCTGGTAAGTTCTTAGATTCTTACTATGCTAATAAGATTTATGAATCAGATCCATTTGCTAAATTAGACCAAACTGGTGTTGGTGCATTAGTTAAGATGGCTGCTGAAAAAGGCCGCGCTACAAGAGAAAATATTAAATTAGGTATTTGTGGCGAACATGGTGGAGATCCTGCTTCTGTAGAATTCTGCCACAATGTTGGACTAAACTATGTTTCATGTTCACCATTCCGTGTTCCAATAGCTCGTTTAGCTGCTGCACAAGCTGCAATTAAAGAGAAACAAGCATAATAAATAATTAAATAAATTAAGACTAAGATAATTCTTAGTCTTTTTGTATGTTAT
>CAMWQX010000204.1 GCA_947176475.1 uncultured Bacillota bacterium | reverse complement strand
TAAGAAAAAATATAGACAAACAAAAGATTAAATAGAATATATGTATCCACCAAAGTGGAAAATAGAAGAGAGTGAATTTTATGGAAGTAAAAAGATATGATAGAGAAAAAGATTATGATTTGGTAATGGCATTTTTGACAGAGAGATATTTGGAAAATAAGAATATGGAGTGTTGGTTACCAGCGCGATTTGATGATTTAGTTTATCGTATAGATACACTTTATAGAGATGAAAGAGGTGGACTTGCATCAGGTGATTATATTTTTATTTATGAAAATAGTGATGAAATAGTAGGAATTATAACTCCTGATGGAGATTCTTTTAATAGTTCAATAAAGAGAGGATATGAATATATCTTTAAAGATATGCTAGATTTAGCAGAAAAAGAGTTATTACCGTTATTTGAAAGAGATGAGAAGGGAGAGATTAATTTCTTGGTTGTATCACATGATAGTTTAACTTATCAAGCTGAGGAATTAATTAGATGTGGGTATGTTAAGGATGAAAAAGGTGATTTTGATAATTGTCAGCATCCTAGAAACACAAATTATGTAATAGATTTGCCAGAAGGTTTTAAGCAAGTTTATGGAGATAACATAGATGAAAATATGAAGGCGAAGGCTTGTCATTATGGCTTTCATCCAATTGACGATGATGGTATTTTAACGGGAACTTTTAGAGAAGGCAAGTTAGCATATCAAGCAAGAAAAAAATCGCGATTTTATAATGATAGTTTTGAAAGTTTAATTGTCTCAGATGATGGTGATATTTGCACATACTGTTTTTGTTATGTTGATAAGACGACAAGTACAGCTTTTATAGAACCGGTATGTACGCGAGAAAAATATCGCAAAAGAGGATTTTCAAGACAAATGTTATATGGGGTAATAAATCGACTTAAAGAAATGGGAATAGAAAGTGCTTATATCAATTCTTATGATTGGCGTGTTAAAGTTTATAATAGTGCTGGTTTTGTTACAGAGGACTCGATTGGATTCTGGTATAAGAAAATAAAGTAAAGGGTGAGTGTTTATGGCCTGTGCAACTATTCATTTAGCGATTGCTAAAAAATATTTAGAAAAACATTCTAATTTAAATAATGATGATTTTATAGCAGGTACTTTATATCCTGATGCTGATTCTGATAATGACGCAACACATTATACGGATAAGATGCGTTGTAATGATAATGTCAGTCATGTTAGAGGAAAAGTTAATTTATATAAGTTTTTAGAAGAACATGAAGAGATGAATGATTTTGAATTAGGCTGGTTTTTACATTTAGTGACGGATTATTTATTTTTTGAAGAGTGTTTTACAGAAGAATATTTATTAAGTAAATCGTATGATGAATTTTGTAAAGAATTATATCATGCGTATTATGTGGTAAATCAGTATTTAGAAGATAAATTTGGTTTGACAAGAGAGTATTATAAAGCTTATCCAGAATCCTACTATCCAGGTATTCCTTATGAGGAATGTATTTTACCTGCGTATTTGGTTGATAATTTTATTGATCGTGTTGATAAGATTGAAATAGATAAATATATAGAAAAAATTAAAGAAAATAAAATAAATATAAAACCATAGAAAAACTACTAGATGTATTGCATATAATATGGTATATTGTTAGTGGATATTTATTATCCATTCCAAATTGCCGATTTAGTACAGTGGTAGTACAGATGCATGGTAAGCATCAGAGGTAAGTTCAATTCTTACATTCGGCACCAGATTGATAATAACTCGAACTTTCGTGGTTCGAGTTTTAATATGTTAAAAACTTTGGTATAATATTTGTAGAAATTAAATTGAATTATGTCAATTTAAAAAACACACTTGCAAATTGACAGGAGCAATTTGCCTTTTAGTTACAGAAAGGACTAGTACAATGATAAAAATAGTAGTGTTAAATGATGATAGATGTGATAATGAAAAACTAGAATGTGAACATGGATTATCATTATATATAGAATACGATAATATAAAATTATTATTTGATGCTGGGCAAACTGATATATTTTTAAATAATGCTATGAAATTGGGAATTAATTTAGATGATTTAGATGCTATTGTTTTAAGTCATGGAGATTATGATCACGGAAATGGACTCAAGTATTTAAATGCCAAAACAAAATTAGTATGTCATCCTGCTTTTATGAAATATAGAGTTAGCAAGCGTACAGGAAATTTTGCTGGACTTAATCAAACAAAAGAGGAATTAAATAAAAGATTTAATTTGTCATTAACAAAAGAACCTTATAATATATCAGAAAGTATAATTTTTTTAGGCGAAATTGAAAGAAATAATGATTTTGAAAAAGAAGACAATCTTCCATCAATTGATGAAGTAGGAAATGTATACCAACATTTTGATGATTCTGGTATTGTTCTGAAAACATCACAAGGCATTATTGTAATTTCTGGCTGTTCGCATAGTGGTATATGTAATATTATTGAATATGCTAAAAAAGTTACCAATATGGAAAAAGTTTTTGCTGTCATAGGAGGATTTCATTTAAAAGAATTAAACAATCAGACTAATAAAACGATAGATTATTTTATAAATAATAATATAGAAAGCATTTATTTAGCTCACTGTACTTCTGATATTGTTTGTGAAGAGTTTTTAAAAAGAATACCAAAAAACGTAAAAATTTTATCTAGCGGAGCATGTTTAAATATCGATGAATAAATCATAATAAAAAAAGTTGTTGAACGTCCTCCCTTAGGGCACCAGATTGATAGTAACTCGAACTTTCGTGGTTCGAGTTTTAATATGCCTAGTATATATTTTAGCAAAAAATGTGATATAATGCACTTATGGAGGGAGTATTAAAAAATGAATCCAAGATTATATAAAGGAGTAAAAATTCATTTCTGTAATCGTTTCATAGGTCTAGATGAAGAGGTAAGAGAAGTGGAAAGTGAAGATCCAAGTGCTATTGTCTTTGAAGATGGAATGACTGATTTTAAATTTGTAGATATGATTGAATATGATGTGTTAGGAAAGAAAAAAAGCAAAATAATTAGGGAGGATGACACAATATATTTTTTTGGTGAATTTATTTCTTTAGATGAGTTAAAATCAAGTAATACTGGAAACAAATGGGATACTGCAATTTTTAATATAGAAGGTAGTAATGGTATTGGAATGGTAACGAGTCCCGATGGTTTTCACTCTGTTATGCCAAAAGATGGTGTCTGTATCTTAAACAAATATAAGAGCCCACGAGACCGAGGCTGGTCTCGGATGAGGTCTTCTGCAAGAAAA
>CAMWQX010000203.1 GCA_947176475.1 uncultured Bacillota bacterium | reverse complement strand
GAATGAATTTAACATATATGTTCCATATTTGTTATTCATCTCCTTTCTAATTACGTAGGCCGACTTGTTCCGCCGACCCACTTTGAGATAGGTGGGGTTATTTGTTTTAAAAAAACTGCAATAAAATTGCAGTTCTTTTTTTATGTAATTATTGTAAATCCTTTTTTGATATAGTTAGGATAATTATATAGCTTTCTTTCAATAATTAAATATTCGGGATGTAATATCCTACGCAAAGGCGATATTGTAAGATCAGCTAATTCTAATCCTGATGTAGTAACATAATTTCCCGTTGATTCTTCAGTCCATTTTTTTCTAAAATATACAGCTGTAATATTTGAAAAAAATTCTTTATTATATGTTTTATTTCCATATTTTAAAACTTTTAAAATATATTTTAGTTTAAGAGTGTCATGCGATTTTGTTTCTTCTTCAAAAACTATAATACCTTTCTTATTAGTGGTATTTAAATAGTCAGCATAGTTGACTAGCAATAATCCTAAGCACATCAATAAAGGCGATGAATCATCATCAGGGCTTCCCGTTTTAAATTGTGTATAACAATAATAATTTAGACCAGCTGCAATTTGTACATAATTAGTAGTGTTAATTAATTTATTGATTCCTTCATAGTTTTTTTCAGTCATATTATTATATGGGGCTGTCTTAGAACCAATTTCGCTATTTCTTAATACAATTGGTCTTATCCCTTTTCTTGGATACATATATTCACCATTTGGAGAAATAGATCTTTTTAGTTTATCCATTCTACCCTTTAAAACAATACTGTCATACCCAGATAAAACAACGCCATTAAGAATATATAAATCATTACGTTGCTGATAAGGTTCATTATTTTTTTTGGCTTCAAAAGATCTTTTCAAAACTTTTTTATTTCCTTCTCCGCTTTCATCAACATACATAATCATTTTATCCTTATCGGTAGGAAGATTATTTATGATTTTTGGAGAATCACGCCACGTATTTCTCTTTTTTTTACTTTTTTCTTCATTTACTATACTACTTACCATTATGTACCCTCCCGATTAATAAATATTATAATTAGTATACCATAAAATACTAAATTTTTGTTATTAATCGATTACATTTTTTTAATTAAAAATCTTAAATGGTACCTAAGCGGTACCCAAATCATTTTGTCTATTATTCTTAAACACTCACAAACCCTTATTAAAACTCAAGACAAACAAAAAGCGAGAGCTTGCGCTCTCTTCAGGGGGTTTTGGTTGATCTTACGTAACATTTGAGAAACCGTTACATAAGGATCAGCATGACATTGCTATCATGCTATATTAAGTTTATATGATTTTTGATTGTTTGTCAATTGTTATTCATTAATTGGTCGACAATATTTTGATAATAAGAATAATCTTTAAAGTTGTTTTCAATGTTATTATCTAGGAATTCTTGGCTATCTGCCTTGCATTGAAGAAGTATTTTATAGTCATTATGAATATCGGCGATTTTAAATACCATATCACCGCTTTGTCGAACGCCAAATAAGTCTCCACTTCCTCTTAATTTAAAGTCACATTCAGAAATATAAAAACCATCATTACTTTCCTCTAGAACATGTAATCTTTCGGATTCTTTATCAGATATAAGTAAACATTTAGATTGAAGAGAATTTCTACCTACTCTTCCTCGCAATTGGTGAAGGGTCGCTAGACCAAATCTTTCGGCATTAAAGATGGCTATCATAGTGGCATTTTTAACATCTACTCCTACTTCAATAACCGTTGTGGATATTAACACTTCGAGACTACCTGATTTGAAGTCATTCATAATATTATCTTTATCAAGCGATTTCATCTTGCCATGAAGAGTTCCAATATTATGTTTATTTTTGAAATTATCTTTTAATATGCCTTCAATTTTTAAGATATCATTTAAATCTGTTTCTTCATTTTCTTCGATTAAAGGAGCAACAACATATACTTGATGATTTAGGCTTAATTCTTCTTCTATTTCTTCTACAATATGCTTCATTTCATCAAATTTATATTGTTTAGTTATTATCTCTTTTCGGCCAGATGGTTTTTGTTTAATCATGGAAATATCCATATCGCCATAAATTGTTAAGGCATAAGTTCTGGGAATCGGCGTGGCTGACATATAAAGAACATCTACAGCTTGACCTTTATTTTGCAGTTTCTTACGCTGATTTACACCAAATCTATGTTGCTCATCAGTAATAACTAAACCAATATTTTTAAATTCTACATCTTCTTCAAGGATGGCATGAGTACCGATTAGGACATCGATATTTCCTTGTTTTAGTTCTTCAATTATTTGTTGCTTTTCCTTTTTTGTTTGCGAACCAACTAATAGGGAGGTAGTTACATTGGGAAATAAGTTCTTAAAGTTATCATAGTGTTGAGTGGCTAAAACTTCAGTTGGCGCAAGCATGGCACTTTGATACCCACTTTTTTGATTTAATAACATAGCTATAAAGCTTACTATAGTTTTTCCACTTCCAACATCACCGAGAATAAGCCTATTCATTCTTCTTTCATGGGTAAAGTCGTTAATGATATCTTTGATGGCATCAAGTTGATCACTTGTTAGGGCAAAGGGAAGACAATCGATTATGGCATCTAAGTACTCAGGTTTAATATTCTTTATGACAAAATTATCAAATATTTGATTTTTAAATTTCATTAGATTAATTTTAAACATGAAAGCAAATAGTTCTTCATATTTTAATTTTAATTTAGCTTGTTTAATATTATTAGTATTACTAGGAAAATGAATTTCCTTTATAGCTGTTTTTGTATCAATAAATTCGTACTTATCGGATAAATATTCGGGAACAATCTCTTTTATTTCTATGTTGGAATTTAAGATATTATAAATAGTTTTCTTTAAAGATGCTGTTTTAAGACCGTTTATCATATGATATACTGGTTCTACTTCCGTTTTAGTTAAGCCATACAACTTTATATCACTAGCGGTAAAGGTATTCTTAATACGGCTATATTTACCAATTAAAGTAATGTTCTTTCCGATAAAGATATTGCGGGAAAGATAAGCACGATTAAAAATAGCTACGTTAATATTCACATTATTAGTTTCTAAAGTAAAACTTACTTTATTAAAGTTTCTTTTGATATAAGATACTTTTGGAGTTGATGTAACAATTCCTGAAATTACAACATTTGTATCCTCTTCAACCTCTAATATATTGCTTGGACAATAGGTATTATAACGCTATGGATAATATCTTATTAAATCATCAATTGTATATATAGATAGCTTATTTAAT
>CAMWQX010000202.1 GCA_947176475.1 uncultured Bacillota bacterium | reverse complement strand
ATGCTATATGCATTATTATTTTAACAGCAATCTTGCGTGTAATATTAAAATTAACGGGCATAATAGATAAGATAATAAATTTAACATTAGTATTTGCTTTACCATCAAAAATTATGGGACTAATATTCGGAGCATTAGAGTTTTATATCTATATGTTCATTGTTATATTTATCCTTGCCCAATTGCCATTTTCAGCAGAGTACTTCAAAGGTTCAACATTTGGTAATGATATGTTAAGCAAGACCCCATTATTATCTAATGTAACTAATGACTTATACCATTCAGTAAGTGAAGTATATGAAATATGTGCTAACAAAAAAGGTGATGAGACAGCTAAAGCTGATTATGATTCTCTAGATGTCTTATTAAGATATGAAGTAATTACTCCTGAATCTGTTCAAAAATTAAAGGATAAAGGTAAATTAAATTTTGATAATATAGATGAATTAATAGCTAAACATCAAAAAAAGGAATGATTTTATGATTAAATATTTAAAAGAAGATAATTTTTACGATGAAGTTAGTCAAGGTGTTGTCCTTGTTGACTTCTATGCTGATTGGTGTGGACCTTGTCAAATGATGGGCGAAATCTTAGAAAGTGTTGATGCTAATATCTTAAAAGTCAATACTGATGAATTTCAGGAAATTGCTATTAAACACGGGGTTATGAGTATTCCAACTCTAGTGTTATATAAAGATGGCAGTGAAGTAGATAAGATGATTGGCCTTAAAAGCAAAGATGACATTCTAGAATTTATCGAAAAAAATCAATAAGATATGAAATTCATATCTTTTTTTCTTGCCTAAATAAAGTCCATATATTATACTAATAAATACGATTGGAAGTGGCTTTATGGCATTAAAAGAAGTAAAAATTGAATTAACAGGTAAATGTGATAAAAATTGTGTTCATTGCAGTAGCAATGCTGCTTATGATGAATATCAAGAATTAGATTTAAATACGGTTAAAAGAATAATCGATGAATCCATTGAATTAGGTGCTGATTCCTTTGTTCTAACTGGTGGAGAAGCAACTCAATATATGGACCTTTTATTTGTCATTAATTATTTAAAACAAAAGGGGATTGAAAATATTAAATTATATACTATGGCAACTCCTAGTCAATCGAAACTCAATTATTTAAAAAGTCTTCATCAAGTGGGACTTTCGGAAATTGTCTATTCACTTAATTTGGCTTTAGTCGAGTCTTATAACGAAAAAGATGTCTTATCTGCTATGCAAACAAAAACATCACCACAAAAGATTGTTAACTTTGATAATGTTCCACCATTCTTGAAAAGCATTTCCGAATTCATGCCTGTGAGCATTCATTATTGTCTAACGACCTTAACTACGGAAGACTTAAAAAAATTAGATGGTGTAATAAATGAGTTAAACCCTGATAATTTTAAAGGCATAAATTTCTTGCGTTATGTTTCGCATGGAAGAGGGGATAGTTCCCTAATTTTATCTAGCCAAGAACTAAAAGAATTAAAACCAACTCTTGTTGACTTTATGAGTAAGTATCCTGATAAGGTGAAATTTGGCAGTCCTTTTAATATCTTAGGATTAACTTATTCGCCATGTAAGGCGGGGGATTCTACTATTACTATCGGCAGTGATGGATCCGTTTATCCATGTGATGCCATGAAATACTTCGACTATTTAGGCAGTGGGGGAAATATTTATAATAATTCTTTAAGAGAAATCTATGAATCCGCTTATTTTAATAAAATTCGTGAGGCCTCACAACAAATAAGTGATAAGTGTCAAAACTGTGGAAATACGAATTGCCATGGCGGATGTCTAGCTCAAAAAATGATTTCGACAATTGCCCAAAACGAAACTGTAACACCAACATGGTACCAAGAAAATGCCTTGAGGACAATCAATGATTTTGGCTCATTTGCTAATCTAAAATTCAATGCTTATACCGGTGTATTTGGCGAAGCTGGCGAGTTCTTTGATTATATGAAAAAGTATTATACTCATAGTTTAGACGAAGATAAAAAAGCAGAAATAAAGAATTTGGCTGCTAAAGAATTAGGAGATATGATGTGGTACTTATCGACATCCCTAGCTTTATGTTATGGTTATTCCTTAATCGAAGTCTTTAATTACATTACCCGTAAAAAGGTTAATAGATATACCTTTGATGATAATCTAATTCATCATGCCGCCTTAAAACAAGATCCTTTATGTCCTTACGCCGAAGCCAAAGAATATCCTGTTGATATAATTGAACAATATATTGAGCCTTTAGATGTTGATACTGATATCTACCAAATTTTATACGATTTTAAAAAGGTCTTAAATAAATTGGATTACATAGACGAAGAAAGTACAGAAAAAGCGACAAATCAAGCTATTGAAACTGTTGCCAATATCATTCTTTATATCGCCTCAATTGCCCGATTCATGTTTGATAAAAGTTTAAGTGATTTGCTTACTGATAATATTGAAAAACTTAAAAAACGATACCCAAATGGCTTTGATGAAAAAGTAGCTAATGCCCGTATTGCAGCTAACAAACGCTACAAAGAAGAAGAATCTATGAAAGTTAAAAACTTAGTTAATAATGAATAGTCCAAATAATGGGCTTTTTCTATTGTCAAAATAATTTATATGATATAATCAAATTAATAGAAGGTGAGTTTATGAGAGAAAAAGTTCTGATAGGATCAATTATTACTATTTTAATAGCGTTATGTGGTCTTTTTTCAATATTTAACACAAGTGATGATTTTTCATGTGATTATTGCTATAAAAGGAACGAGAAGATCATGAATTTATCAAACAATATATATATGCTTTTAACCGATAGTGGCAAGAAAGAATTGCCAGATTTCTATGGTGGTGATTATATTTCCAATGATGGGAATCATTTGGTTATTCAAATCGTCAAAGATAAAATTCCATCAAAAAAAGTCAATATGTCTAAACAAGAAAGAGAAGAGGAAAATCTTTATCAAAAAATAATAAAATATGATAAAGTCATCATCTTAGAATTTGTAGAATATTCGTATGTCGAACTAAATACTATTAATGATTATTTAAAAAAATTTCAAAAAGATGAATATGCTAAATATATGACTACTCATTACGTCGACATTAAAATAAATCGTGTTGTAGTGGGGTTAAAGGAAAATACAAAAGAAAATCAAGAAAGATTTAAACAAGAAATAATGGAATCATCAGCAATTGAGTTTAAAACGATAAATCATGAAAATGCAGTATAAAGCAAATCATAATTTTAAATAAACACATAATTAAATAAAAAGAGCAAATT
>CAMWQX010000201.1 GCA_947176475.1 uncultured Bacillota bacterium | reverse complement strand
TATGTTTTATCTATGTAAAATCATGAAAGTAAATTTACCATAAATGATATTATATTAGATATAGAAGAAACAGACAATTAGATTGTCTTTTTTTAGTTTGTTTAAATTTTATTTAAAAACCAATTTAATGATTTGTTGGTAATTCTAGCTATCTCAATCATAAATAGAGTAGGTACAGCTGTTTTACCGGCTTCATAGGCACTTATGACAGAGTGAGTTGTATTTAATATGGTAGCTAATTTATCTTGAGTATAATTTATGGATTTTCTAGCAATGCGGATTCTTTTTCCTAATTCAATTCTATCGATTTCTACTTTATTGAATTTAGTATATTTTTCATCGGATAAATCGACAAGATAATCTATATTAACTTCAAGAATATTAGATAGCTTATTTAAGTAATAAAGGGGGATTGTATTAACATTTATTTCCCATAGAGAATAGGCCGATCTAGTGCATCCTAGCTTGTTAGATATCTCTGTTTGCGTTATTTCTAGTTCATCCCTTAAAAATTTTAATTTTTCCGTATTCATCGTTATCACCTAGAAGAATTGTCCCATTTTTGCTATTTTTTTCGACAAAATGCTATTCAATACGACAAAATTATGTTATAATGTTTGTACTTTAGAAGTTTGGAGAGGTGAAGTATGAAGTTAGTAAAACTAAAGTGCGAAAATTGCGGAGCTAAACTTGAAGTGAATTCTGAATTAGATAATATCAAGTGTAGCTTTTGTGGGGCGGAGATTATGATTGATGATGAGGCATCAGAATTAAATAGAATTGAAGATGCCAAATTAAAATCGAGAAAGAAGAATCATGAACAAGACTTGAAGGAAAGACAAGAAAAATTTGAGCAAGAGTTAAAAGAAAAGGAAATACTTGAGAGAATGAATGCAAAAGAGGCGTTTAAAAAGGGCAAGTTTAGCAAAGTACTATTAGTATTCTTTGCAATTTCTGTATTATTATTCTTTGCTAAAGATGGTTTCTTTGCAAAATTTTTAGCTTTAATTCAAGCAGGATTATTTATTTGTTCTTGGTTAATGGGAATGGAAATTATTAAAGAACCAAAGAAGGGACTAAAAATAATTTTAGCAATAGCAGCATTCGTATTAGTTGTTCCAGTTCTTTCTCTTGGAAATAATTCTTCATATAAGGAAGAAAAACCAACAACCATTGATATCGCAGAAATAGAATTGAAAGAAAAGTTTCCAGAACCAAATAAACTATTTGGAAGGTTGTCAACAAACAGGAAGGATTTATTAATCATTGAGATATGTGATGTTTCAAAAAAAGAATATAAAGAATACGTGAATGGAACTGTGGCAAAGGCAGGGTATACATTAGACCTTGAATACGAAGATTGGGATACTGTTTATGGGGCATATGACAAGGACGGATATAATATTAGAATAATATATGATGATAGTGATTCGGAAATGCATATAACATTAACAAAACCAGAAAAAATGGAAGATATCGAATGGCCTACTACTGGATTAGGAAGTTTACTTCCAGCACCAAAGTCTTTGTATGCAAATATTTCTTGGAATAATAGTGATACTTTTATCGTACATGTAGGGAATACTGAAGAGGAAGATTATAATGCCTATGTTAAAGAGTGTGAAAATCTCGGCTATACTATTGATTATAGTAAGGAAGATAAGTATTATTCAGCTAAAAACAGTGATGGCTATGAATTGCATTTAAGATATCTTGGTGGAAAGGTTATGGAAATATCTTTAGAAAAGGAAGATGCTTCATCAGATGATGAAGATGACTCAAAAACAACTACAACAACAACAGCAGCAAAGAGTAATGGATTAAGATCAGATTTCAAGAAAGCCATGGATGATTATGAGAAATTCATTGATAGATATGTAGCATTTATGAAAAAATTTAATAAAAACCCATCAGATTTATCATTAATAAATGACTATGCTAAATATATGGAAGATTATAGTAAGATGGTAGATAGTTTTGAAAAATGGGATGATGAAGATTTAAATGATGCTGAAATGAAATATTATCTTAAAGTTCAAACAAGTGTTACTAAAAAGCTTGCAGGTCTAGTTTAGTAAAAGAAAAGGATAACTAAAATGATAGTTGTTCTTTTTTTGTTTTAAAATCTTTATTTTAGTTATGAATTATAGTAATATATATAGTTATATAGAAGTTAAATATGACTTAAGAAAATATACGAATTTAAGAAGGAGAGTAATTTTTATTATGAAAGAAGCACTTACAGAAGAGAAAATAAGAGAATCTTTAAAAAGTAGGGTTGATGGGATTAAAACGTATGAGAAATTAATGAAAAGAATCGATAAAATAAAAGAGGGTAAAGACGAAATAGATGAAGATTTTAAAAAGGACTATAGAAATTTTTATAAAATGAATATTGCTAAAAGTTTAAAAGAAGAGTTTTATAACAAATATTTTGGATATATGAAAGAACAAATAAAAAATGATTCTCTTGAATTTGGAATCATTCTTAAAGAATTTTATAAAGATTTCCCAAATAGGGTTGAAGCATCATTTTCTAGTAAATTATTAGCTACAATTAATCCTGACAAGCCTGTATGGGACAAAAATGTTTTAAATAATTTAAGAGATTTAGGATATAGTGATATTATAAAGATACCGAAAAGTCGTAATGATGATAAGAATAAACAAATAGACGAAACGATTGATATGTATAATAAACTTGAACATATATTAAACACAGAATACTTAGAAACTGATGAAGGAAAAAGGTATATTGAAATATTTAATGATACTTTAGAAAAATATGGGATTGATGTTTCTTATATCAAAACGATTAAAAAAATTGATTTGATATTATGGAGTACATATCCAAAAAAGAACAAAAAAAAGTAAATTTATTTGGATAAATGTATTCGTAAGGGAAAAATAAATAGAAAGTAGCTGACGAAATAGTGGATTTAGACAGATTTATAGAAGCTCAAGAAGAAGATTATGAAATAGCTTTAAGCGAAGTAAGAAATGGAAGAAAAGAAACACATTGGATGTGGTATATTTTTCCACAAATAACTGGTTTAGGTATGAGTGATATTGCCATGTATTATGAAATTAAGAGTTTAGAAGAGGCAAGAGCATATTTAGATAATAAACTATTGGGTGCTCGTTTATTGGAGATATCTAATGCATTACTAGAACTTAGTACGAATGATCCGATAGAGGTGTTTGGCGATATTGATGCTTTAAAATTAAAATCATCTATGACTTTATTTTCTTATGTATCAGATAATGATTTATTTAATAGGGTTATAGAT
>CAMWQX010000200.1 GCA_947176475.1 uncultured Bacillota bacterium | reverse complement strand
TAGTTTAGGTACGACAAAAAGTTTTCAATTTATTGTAAGAAAATATAATTTAGATATGAATAAGCAAAGAGTTAGATTATTATCAAAACTCATAATACTTGTAAATAGTTTTATATTATCGGTACCTATAACATTGATGTTAATATTAGAGATAAATTACTATTTATTATTATTTATATCTTTAGTAGTATTTATTGTTTTATTGATATGTCTATATAACTTACTTGGTTATATTTTAGTAAAGAAAGGTTGGAAAAAGTAAAATGGATACAATAAAAGTAGAAAAGAAATGGCAAGATTTTTGGGATAAAGATAAGACTTTTGAAGTTAAGAATACAGGAGTTAATCCTTATTATATCTTAGTTGAGTTTCCTTATCCTAGTGGATCAGGATTACATGTTGGACATGTAAGAAGTTATACAGCTCAAGATGCTATTGCCAGAATGAAGAGAATGCAAGGATATAATGTGTTATTTCCTATGGGATGGGATGCTTTTGGAGCACCGGCTGAGAGATATGCCATAAGAAATCATATTCATCCTAAAGAGGCTGTTAAAGAAAATGTTAAGACATTTAAAGGACAAATGAAGAAGTTAGGTTTCTCATTTGATTGGAGTCGTGAATTTTCAACGACTGATCCAGAATATTATAAATGGACACAATGGCAATTTTTACAATTTTATAAGAATGGTATGGCTTATAAGGATACGATTCCAGTAAATTGGTGTCCACAATGTAAGAGCGTTTTATCAAATGAAGATGCTGCTGGTGGAGTTTGTGAACAATGCGGTAGTCAAGTAGTCCAAAAAGAGAAGAGTCAATGGATGTTACGCATGAGTGATTATGCAGAGGATTTGTTAACTGGACTTGACGATACAAATTTTGCGGAAAAGGTTAAACTTGGTCAAATCAATTGGATTGGTAAATCCAAGGGGGCCCATGTTAATTTTAAAATTGATGGATATGATAAAGAATTTACCGTGTTTACGACACGTTGTGATACGCTTTATGGAGCAACTTACTGTGTACTTGCACCTGAACATGAATATGTTGATGAAATAACGACTGAGGAACACAAAGCTGAAGTAGCTGCATACAAGGCTGAGTGTGCCTTAAAGAATGATATGGAAAGAACGGAACTTAATAAGGATAAGACTGGTGTATTTACCGGAGCTTATGCCATTAATCCGGTTAATGGAGAAAAGATTCCAATTTATATCAGTGATTATGTTTTAGCTAGTTATGGAACAGGGGCTATTATGGCAGTTCCAGCACATGATGAGCGTGATTATGAATTTGCTAAGAAATTCAATATTCCAATTAGACAAGTTATTGCTAAGAATATTGTTGGTACTGGTGACAATGCTATTAAAGAGGGCAAGAAGATGACAGAAAGACAAGTTGTCAATGTCATTATTAAACATCCAACTGAGGATAAATACTTGCTTGTTAATAATAAGAAATTTAATTGGTTTACTTTCGTTATGGGTGGTATTGAAGGCGATGAAACAGCAACAGAAGCCGGAATAAGAGAAGTAATAGAAGAAACTGGTTATACAGATATTACAATTGAAAAAGAAATGGAATTTATCTATTATGATAATTTCTATGCAGCTCATAAAGATGTCAATAGACACATTACATGTCATACGATTGTGGGTCATTTAAATAGTTTAGATTCAACAGAGAGAAGTGAAGAAGAAAAAGATATTGCCGATGTATTATGGGTTGATAAAGATAAATTGATGTCAACGCTTACTACAGAAGCACATAGATATGATGCTGAGAGAATGCTTAATGGTGAAGGTGCTTATGTGGATGATGGAATCCATGTTAATTCAAATGATTTAGATGGATTGAATAAACAAGAATCAATTGATAAAATGATTAATTGGCTTCATGAACATAAGTGTGGAGAAGCAAAAGTTAATTATAAGATGCGTGACTGGATTTTCTCTAGACAAAGATTCTGGGGAGAACCAATTCCAATGATTAACTGTCCAAAATGTGGATGGGTTCCAATGGATGAAGCTGATTTACCACTTCTTCTTCCAGATGTTGCCGAATATGAACCAACTGATGATGGTGAGTCTCCTTTAGCTAAAATTACTGATTGGGTTAATTGTAAGTGTCCAAAATGTGGGGGAGATGCAAGAAGAGAAACTGATACAATGCCAAATTGGGCCGGATCTAGTTGGTATTTCTTGAGATTCATGGATGCGCATAATAGTGATTCTTTTGCGGGAATGGATGCCATGAAATATTGGGGTAAAGTAAATTGGTATAATGGTGGTATGGAACATACAGCAAGACATTTACTTTATGCTAGATTCTGGGTACAAATGCTTTATAATTTTGGTTTAGTACCTAATAAAGAAATGATTGATATTCGTGTAAGCCATGGTATGATTTTAGGATCTAATGGGGAGAAGATGAGTAAGAGCAGAGGTAATGTTATCAATCCTGATGATATTGTTTCGGAATTTGGAGCAGATACATTAAGAGTTTATGAAATGTTCATAGGTGATTATCAACAAGATGCATCTTGGAGTACGGATTCACTTCGTGGATGTAAGAGATTCTTGGATCGTATTGAAAGAATTGGTGAAAAACTTAATGATAAAAAAGGTTATACTGATGAAGTTTTAGCACATAAGACAATTAAGAAAGTTTCAAATGATTTAGTTACATTAAAATATAATACGGCAGTGTCAGCTCTTATGATTATGTTAAATGAATATGAGAAGTTTGAAGATGGTATAAGTCGTGATGATTATCGTTTAATTTTAACATTACTTAATCCAATGGCACCACATATTACAGAAGAGTTAAATGAAATGTATAACTTAGGTGAAGTATTATGTAAGTCTAAGTGGCCAGAGTATGATGATTCAAAAATTGTCTTAGATTCAATTACTTTAGGTGTTCAAGTAAATGGTAAATTAAGAGGAACAGTTACAGTAAGTCCAGAGGCAAGTGAAGATGAGATTAAAACTCAAGCATTTGAAGATGAAAATGTTAAACGTCATACGGAAGGAAAAGAAATCGTTAAAGTAATAGTTATAAAAGGAAAGATTGTAAATATTGTCGTTAAATAAAAAGATAAATTTAAAAAGATGATAAAAGTAATTGACTTTGATATCATCTTTTTTTATACTTTAGTTGTGATATGAAAGTATCACATATAACCATAGGCAATTTTTTAAATTTTGTTTATGGTTAGTACCACCTCCTTATATCCTTTTGTAGGAAAAGGAGTAATGAAAATCCCCCTGAATAATTATGGATTACTGAAAAG
>CAMWQX010000199.1 GCA_947176475.1 uncultured Bacillota bacterium | reverse complement strand
TTATTGGAACTTATTGAAACAAATGATATAAAAAAGATTGTAAAAAGAATAAATATATTAGATAATATCATCAATTATTTTAAAGTTAATGTTAATAAAGAACTATTTATTAACAAGTTGTTTCTATGTTGGGAGTGATTCTATGAAGGTTTGTAGTGTTAAATTTAAAGATAATGGTAAATCATATTATTTTAAATATGAAGATGATTTAAGAATTAATAAAAATGTTACTGTTGTTGTTGATACAGAAAAAGGTGAACAATTTGCAAAGGTAAGTGATCCTTTAGTATCTGAATATAAGACATTTGATATTAATAAAATGAAATCAGTAATTAGATTATCTACTAAGAAAGATTATAGTACTTATATGCGTAATACTAAAGATGCTCATGAAGCTTTGATATTTGCCCGTGAGGTTGCAGAAAAAAATAAAATTGAAATGCGCTTTGTCGATGCTAATTTTACTCTTGATAGAAAGCAATTAACATTTAATTTTGTTGCTGATGAAAGAGTTGATTTTAGAAATATCGTTAAGGAAATTGCAGCAAAGTTTAAAACAAGAATTGAATTACACCAAATGGGAGTTAGAGATAATTCTAAGGAGATTGGTGGAATAGGAATGTGTGGTCGTGAATTATGCTGTTCTTCATTTCTTTCGGGAATGGAAACAATTAGCATTAATATGGCTAAAAATCAAGGTCTATCACTTAATCCAACAAAGATAAATGGCTGCTGTGGAAGACTTTTATGCTGTCTATCTTATGAAGATGAGGTTTATTCTTGTCATAGAAAAGACTTGCCAAAGATGAATTCTATGGTTAAGACTCCAGATGGAGAAGGAAAAGTTGTTTCATTAGATGTATTAAATAAAAAATATACTGTTGATATTAATGGAGATAGACATGAGTATGAAGTCGAATAATGAATTAAATGATTTGTTTGACTATGATTATAAAATATTCCAAAATCCCGAATATTTTAAGTTTTCGATTGATTCTGTTTTACTAGCTGAATTTGTTGATATAAAAAAAGGCTGTAGAAGAATTTTAGATATGTGTTCGGGCAATGCTCCAGTTCCACTTATTTTAAATAAAAAATATGGAGATAGTTTAGAGATAGTTGGAGTAGAAATCCAAAAAGATATTTACGATCTAGGGAAGATGTCTATCGAGTATAATAAAGTTAATAATATAGAGTTTATTAACATGGATATAAAAGATTATGTTTTGGATACTAAGGATAAGTTTGATATAGTAACATGTAATCCTCCTTACTTTAAGAAAAGTGATAGTAAAATATTAAATAATAATGAGATAAAAGCTATAGCAAGGCATGAAATTACTATAGATTTAGATGAGGTTATTAGTTCTGCAGCTAAAGTATTAAAAAATAAAGGATATTTTTATTTAGTTCATCGTGCTGAGAGATTAGCAGATATCGTAAATGCTTTAAAAAAATATAAATTTGGATTAAAAAGAGTCCAAACAACATTTGATGATGCGAAAAGTTCGTGTTGTTTTATTTTGATTGAAGCAATATATAATGGAGAGGATTATGTTAAAATTGATGCTCCTATTTTCTTAAAAGATTATACATCATATAAAAATATATTTAGAAGGTGATAATATGAAATTGATTGTTGGTTTAGGAAATCCGGGAAAAGAATATGAGAATACACGCCATAATATTGGCTTTATGGTATTAGATTCCTATCTAGGGGATGTTAAATGGTCAAGCAAATTTAATGGATTATATTATCAAACGAATATTCATGGAGAAAAATATATATTTTTAAAACCTCAAAGTTATATGAATCTTTCAGGGGGAGTAGTAAAAAAGTATGCAGATTATTTTAAACTTACTTTTGAAGATGTTTTAATTATTCAAGATGATTTAGATTTGGAAGTAGGTAAGATAAGAATTAAAATTAATTCATCTGCTGGTGGACATAATGGCATAAAAGATATTATTGCGTGCTTACATACGGATGCATTCGCTAGGATAAAAGTTGGTGTATCTAATAATAAGAATATGGATACAAAGGATTATGTTCTTGGTGCTTTTTCTAAAAAGGATATGGATTTAATTAAGACAAAATTTGCAGATATAAATAGAATAATTGAATCTTTTGATTATAAAGATATAAATATGTTGATGAATAAATATAATTAGGTGATATTATGAATGATATTCTTGATTCAATATTTACTTATAAGAATCATGCAACAGTATGCGGTTTAACTAATGAATTAAATATATTATATTATTATCAATATTACCTTAATCATGATGATAACGTTTTAATTCTTACACACACTTTGTATGATGCAAATAAGATTTTTCAAAAATTAAAAACATACACGGACGATGTATGTCTTTTTCCGATGGATGACTTTTTAGCATCGGTGGCTTTAGCTATTTCTCCAGACTTAAAGGTAAGAAGATTGGAAACTTTGGAACAAATTAAGTCGCGAAAGAAAAATATTATTGTAACCAATTTAATGGGATATTTGCGATTTTTACCATCTCTTGCAAAAGTGGATAAATTTAATATTAAGATAAGTAAGAATGAAACAATAAATCGAATTGAATTATTAGAAAAGTTGGATTTCTTAGGGTACCATAGGGATTCTTTGGTTTCAATGACTGGTGAATATGCAGTTCGTGGATTTATAATTGATATATTTCCTATAGAAGCAGAGCATCCAGTTCGTATTGAATTTTTTGGTGATGATGTTGAATCAATTCGCTATTTTAGTGAGGATACACAGTTATCAATTAATAAGATAGATAGTATTACAATTTTACCTTTTGAAGAGGTAGATACAGAAGGAAAGAGTTCATTAGTGGATTATTTGAATAATCCATTTGTATTCTTTGTAGATGAACAACAAATACTTAATACATATAAGAAAATACAGGAAGATATAAGAGAATATATATATTCAAAGGATTTACCTGATAGTACAAAATATATGTTCAATTATAATGAAATTGTTGTCGATAATTATATAAAAGTAGAAACTATTAATAACTTACCTGATGCGGATAGTTATAATTCACGAGATTTATTAAAATTTAGAGGCGATTATGATAAGTTAAAAACTTTTTGTTTAGATAATGTTGGCAAGAATACAGTTGTTATTTGTCTTTCTAAAGATAAACAGATTGAACGAATTAAAGAATTGTTACCAGATATTCAGGAATGTAAGATTGAAGAAAAAGGGTTGAATGTTATTAAGAAGAAGATAAATGAAGGATTTATCATAGGTAAGTATATTTTTATTTCAGAGTATGATATTGAAG
>CAMWQX010000198.1 GCA_947176475.1 uncultured Bacillota bacterium | reverse complement strand
TTATATTATTATATAAAGGATAAATAATTCCCGCAGAAGATAGTCTACAAATTTGATCTAATCCAAAAATAATTTCCATTAAGACATCTCTTGGTATAAAACGTTGCATATATAATATAAAGCCTGGAAGGTTATGCATAAAATAATATTTTTGCATATCTTTAGGATCATCAAAGAAAAACTCAAATAATTTAGCTATTCTTACTTCTCTGCTATAAGAGCCAACTTTTCCATTTTTAAATAATCTTGAAGCCATTAATTCCGTATAACCCTCATTTAATCCTACTCCAATGGACGCAGGAGTCTTCGTTTGTGAGAATCCATTATGAAACTCTTTTGTCTTTTCATTATAATATCCTGAAGCTAGATGTAAAAGTTCATGTCCCACCGATTCATTTAAAGAACAACTTATTTTATTTTGCTTAGCATCATAACACCCACCCCATCCTAAAAACAAAAGAGCGGGATTCTTTTTCACTTTAACAGTACTCAAATTACGATACATTGTTTTTAATAAATGTTCATCAACATTTTTTACAATCTTATCTACATAAGGAGCAAGTTCCCTTATTTTTTGTCTATTTACCTTTTTCTTTATTTCCTCTAAATTTGTACGGTCATAATAGACATTCTTATTGATTAGACAACCATCATACTTATTAGTTTTAACTAAAATCATAGCATTAGCAATATACATACCTGCACTTCTAGAAAGTAATAAAGAAAGAGAACGACCAAGACTAACAACACTAAAATGATTCTTTACAAACAATAAAAAGTTTATAGTTTGATCCGCTGGGTTCACAATATCACCTCTATTAAGATTATATCACAAAAATAATTCTTCCTAATAAAATCTGCAAATACTTTACAACAAAGATAAAATCATCTTATGCAGCTCGCATTCTCCCATGACTACTATAAGGCATTTCAACCACTCGATTGTTAAATGGAGTTGATTCCTTTTGTAATTTAAATTTTTCTTTATCAAGCGCCCATTCAACAAACTTATTTTCTCTTAAGATTCTTTCAAATGCTCTTATCTTTGCTCTACTAGGATTTGTCTTCAAAAAGTATTTATATAGCTTCATTGATAGATCAATCGTCTTAAACGTAAATGTGACAATGCCACGCGAATAGATTCTATCAATTTCATCTAAACAAATTATCATATTTATTAATTCCTTTCGAGGAATAAACTTTTGCATATAAAGAATAAAACCTGGAAGATTATGCCTAAAATAATATTTCTCCATATCCTTAGGATCATCAAAAAACAACTCAAATAATTTAGCAATTCTTACTTCATTCTCATAAGACTCTGCTTTACCAGATTTATTATAAATGCGTGAAGCCAAAAGTTCCGTATATCCCTCATTTAGACCACGTCCAATAGAAGCCTTATTATTTGCCTGCTTAAAACCAACATGCCATTCCTTTTTCTCCTTAGAATAATAACCAGACGCCATATGTAAAAGTTCGTGCCCAATGGCTTTTTTATTGAAAAATTCTATAATATTATCCGTTGGATCATAAGAACCAACTACCCCAAAAGTAAATATACTTTTCATCTTTTTTAATTTAACCGTGCTTAAATTTCGGTACATATCCGTTAATAAAGACTCATCTGCATGATTAACTAGCTTTTCAACATATGGTAAAAGTTCTTTTATTTTTCGTCTATCAACATTTCTCTTTCTCTGTTTTAATGGTGTAAAATCATAAAATACACTTTTATTAATTAAACACCCATCATACTTGCTTATTCTCTCTAAAGAAAGCTTATTAGCTTTATTAATACCTGCTCTATTGCCAATAATAATCGCCATCCAAGCAGGCAAATATACTAATAAGAAATTATTTTTAATAGCCATAAGAGCCATTGCTAAATAATCTGCTGGCATCAATTCCAATCACCTCTACTATCTCTAGTATAACACAAAAAAAAGAGGAACTATCCTCTTTTAGAAAATTCATATAATATAATGCTCGTTGCCATCGCTACATTTAAACTTTCGCATGTTTTTTTCATCGGAATATAAATATTTTCGTTAGCAAGTTTCTGTATATCATCAGTTACTCCTGCTCCCTCATTTCCCATAATTAATGCATATGGTCTTCTTATCCCAACTTCATCAACATTTGTACCATTTACCACATTCGTATTATATATATAATAATCTTTTTTTATGCTTAATATAAAATCTTCCAAATCCCTCTTAAGCAAATTGACATTAAAAAGCATCCCTTCACTACTGCGAACCGTCTTTAAATTATAAAAATCCACTGTATTTTTTGATGCAACAATCGTATCCACCCCAAAGGCTACAGCACTTCTAATAATTGTTCCTAAATTACCCGGATCTTGAATATCATCTAAAATTAAAATATTTCCACTTATCTCTTTATTTTCTGGCATCTTAACAACTGCGAGTACGCGTGGAATTGTATTTAACCCCGACAATTTAGCCATTACTGCCATACTCACTTGAATAGCGTCATCTCGCTTATCTAAGCTATATATTACCTCTATTAAACCTTTTTTTTTGGCCTCTTCAACCAAGTGTTCACCTTCGACGATAAAAAGTCCAGCTTCATCGCGATATTTCTTTTGATTCAATTTAGCATAATATTTAATTTTCTCATTATTTACTGATTCTATCATAATTAATCCTTTAATTCTTTCCTTGCTTCCTTATAACGCGGAAAATGGTCCTCAACACATTGCCAAAATGCTCTTGAGTGATCCATATGCTCAAAATGGGCTAGTTCATGACAAATAACATAATCAATCAAATAAGGTTTCTTATGAATAAGCATCGTATTTAAAGTAACTGTCATGCTTCCCTTATTACATACACCCCATCTTGTTTTCATATTTCTTGTTCTAAGCCTAAATTTTGGCAAATGCTTATATGTTGGCATATAAATATTCATTCTCTCTTGAAATATTGGCAAAGCATTCTTCTCTAAATAGACATTTACCGCTTCAACGGAAGGACCAAAAGCTCTTTTTTCATCTATTATAACCTTCTTATAATATACATAATCCAATTCTTCTCCTAAAAACAAAATCTTATCTTTTTGTTTTTTCTTGCTTAAGGCTTTTTCATACATTTTCTCTAAACTGTCTTTATTCTTTTCCAAAAGTTTTTTTATTTCATGTTTAGTAACATATCTCGGGCAAGTAACATATATCTGTAAGTCATCATTAATACGCATATAAGTATTCTTTATTTTCTTATACTCAATGACAACCTCCACCATATCACCATTTAGATTCATTATTTTTCTCTCCAAACTTCATACCAATTTTTCAAATATGTATAAGTTTTATTATAACC
>CAMWQX010000197.1 GCA_947176475.1 uncultured Bacillota bacterium | reverse complement strand
ATTCATAGTTAAGGTTACTTCATCAACAGTCTTAAATTCTCTTATTTGATTTAAAACTTTTTCACTTATGTCTTTTACTTCAACAGTTATTTTTTCATCAATAGATGCCAGTTCTTTTAATTCATCTGATGTACCTGATGCTAATATTTTACCTTTATCTAAAATGATAATACGATCACATAATATTTCGACTTCTTCCATGTAATGTGTCGTATAGACAATGGTTGCTCCTTGTTCTCTTAATTTTTCGATTCCTTCTAAGATATTATTTCGACTTTGGGGATCAACAGCAACAGTTGGTTCATCTAAAAATATTAATTTAGGTTTGTGAGCAATTCCACAAGCAATATTTAATCTTCTTAAAAGTCCACCTGATAATTGCTTAGGATAGAATTTTTTATAATTTTCTAAACCGACTAGGTTAATGGCATCCTCAATATATTCTTTACGCGTATTTTTATCACTTATATAAAGTCCACAGAAATAATCAAGATTATCATAAACCGTTAATTCATCAAATAGTGCTACTTCTTGAAATACAACACCAATTTGACGTTTTAACTCATAAGCATCTGGCTCCATATTCTTGCCAAAAATCTTAATACTTCCCTTGCTAAAATTTAAAAGGGATAAGATACAATTGATAGTTGTTGTCTTTCCGCTTCCATTTGGTCCAAGAAGTCCAAGGATTTCCCCTTCTCTAACTTCAAAGGAAAGATTATCAACAGCTTTTACTTGTTTATATTCTTTAGTTAAATTTTTTACTTCTATTACATTTTTCATATTACTTTTTCTCCTTTTTATTTTGACGTATTATGTTTGTTATTTTGACAGTACTCCAACCAATAGCAAAACCTATAGATGTAGCAATAATATCTTGGCTAGATTCAATTATGCCAAATTTGTTTGCACCAAACATTAATAATGCATAAATAGCAACTACACATATCAATTCCACAATAAAATCAATTATTTTTTCTTTCATATTTATTTCCTTTCTTTTAAATATCCAATTATCATTTCATGAACCGTACTTTGTAGTAAATCAGATATTTCCTCATCACTGATGGTAATGGTTTTAGTAGCTACTAGACATGCTATACCATGAGTAAACATCCAAACTCGAACATGAAATTTCTTTTGTTCTTCATAACTTAGTCCAGTTAGTTTTTGTCCTTCTTTGATGACATCATTTCCCTCGTTATCAGACGTTATGAAATTTTCTGCATTGACATCATAACTAGTCATGAATATCATCTTAAAGAATTCCGGATAATCCTTGGCAAATTTGATGTATCCCATCCCCATTCCTTTATAAGGAATATCACTGTTCTTTCCATTATTCATATATTCTTGGTAAATGTTATGAATTCTTTCGTAAAGTGCACTCTTCAATTCATCCATATTTTTGAAATTATTAAAAATAGGATTAACAGAAGAATTTAATTCTTTTGCTATGCGCCGAGCATTTAATTTATCTATACCTTCTTTGGAGGCAATGCTTAATGATATTTCAATTATCTTTTCCCTATCGTACCTTTTTAATGGTGGCATTATATTCTCCTTTCTATATCAAATGTTATATAACTAATGTTATATTATAATAAATTGGCATATTTGTAAATAAAAAAAGAATAAATACTTAAATTTATTCTTCGTTTTCTTTTAGTAACTTTTTAGCTTCTTTTTCTTCATAGGTATAGTTACCATTGATGATACGCATGATTTCACTGATTTCTTCTTCAACTAATTCTTTAGTTGATTTGTATGTCGCATCATCACATATGAAAATATCCACATCACTTAAAATATATTCAATCATATCTAAGTGCTCTTTTACTTCTGGATTATCCCCACCTAAATAAGAAAATTTATCATATCCTTGATTATAAATAGCATATGGATGAAGATTTTTAAATTCACGCATAGTATTTCTTAAGAATGCTTCAACCTTATTCTTTTCGACATTGATGGAATACATTAATGATAATACATAAATTATTTGATCTAAGGATAGTTCTTCTTTTAATTCACAAGTATCTAATTCAAAGTATTTATTGATTTCACGGATTGTTTGATTTATACTTGTTTGCTTCTTTGGTGTTTCTTTTGGCTTTTTCTTTTTGTCTTTTGAAGTATCATTTACTTCCGTTTTATTCTCCACATTTTTTTCTTGTTTAACAGGTGGATTTAATTCTAGTTCTTTTTGTTTTTTGATTTTCTTAACTAAGCGATGGGAAATATGCCCAAAGAATAATTCATCCATTTTTTCAATAATAGTTTGATAATCTTCCTCAGTTGTATCTTTTGCTTCTTTTTCAAAGATTGCCCCAAGTATATTACTGGCTTGTTGACGAGAAGTTAAATCACGCTTAGTTTCTTCATAACGTTTTGCGACTTCTTTTCTGGCTTTGCGATATTTTAGACTCTTATCCTCAAAGAAATCATCAAGTCTCTGTTCTTCAAGAATTTTGCGCAATTCCTCAGTTTTTATATATTTATACTCGAAATCTAACAAAGCTTCAGCATCGGCAACATAAGTAGGTTCATCTGGCCCCATATCTAGTTTATGATTTATTCGCATAATGTACATGAATATGGCAATTTGTGTATTTACATGGAGATTAATATATTGAAAGGCCTCTGATACTTCGTCTAATTCATAAAAAGCTCGCGCTTCTTCGAATTTTAAATAATCAATTAGACCTCTAAGATTATGGATATTGTTATATAGTTCCGGTTTTTCTTTTCTTATCTGTTTTTGACAATGCATACTTATTTTATCTTTTATTTCTTCTGTTAACCCAAGAAAGCCTTCGGGATCTCTTACATATTCATTGTGAACTTCTTCATTTATCCTATCAAGATCAGTTTCACCTGCAGCTTGCCTATTTTTGACACGGCGATTTATTTCTTCATTAAGCATACCCGAAACTTCTTGTTGAACGCGATTCATGATTGCTAAATCTTCTTGATGATCTAACTTTTCATAATAACTTTCTAATTCTTTAATTATTTTTTCCATAATCATTCTCCTATTTGTTATTGTTTTTAAGTAATTGTTTGGCTTCTTCTATTTCAAAAGTATAATCGCCATTAATAAGACGCATAATTTCACTTATCTCTTCTTCAACTAATTCTTTAGTTGATTTGTATGTATCATCATCACATATGAAGATGCTTGCATCACTTAAGATATATTCTATCATATCTAAGTGTTCTTGGATTTCGGGATTTTCCTCACTTAAATGTTTAATTTTATCATATCCTTGATAATAAATCACAAACGGGTGAAAATTTTTAAATAAACGCCTAGAATTTCGTAAGAAAGATTCTATTATATTT
>CAMWQX010000196.1 GCA_947176475.1 uncultured Bacillota bacterium | reverse complement strand
ATTCTTATGATAGAATAAATAACTAAGACTTTAGGAGGTTTATAAAAATGAGTAAAATTGACTACCAAAAAATATTTAATCATCTACTAGAAGAATATCACCATAAAATTGATAAAATCAAAGAGGTTATAGAAAGAGCACGTGAAGAACATATATCTATAATCATATCTTTCGAAGAAATTATCAATAGCAAGGAATGGACCGCAAGTGAAAAAATTGAACTATTAAAGTTCTTTGAATATGATTCATATGAACATGAATTACCATATTACAAAAAAAATGATGAAAACGCCAAGATGCTTGCTCAACATCACACAATCAAATTCAAAAATATTTCGGGATTTGAAGCCATAATGGCAACTTTTAAGAATATAAAAAGACATCACGCAGGAGTGGATTTAACCAAAGATGAAGCTCTACGAAAAATTACCAAGCACATTCACACTATAAAAGATTTTAAAATGCGCGAAGAATTTATGGGAATCGTTTTAAAATATCTTACAGAAGAAGACTTAAAACGTCTAATTTCCCCATTTTATAATGTCTCATCACTTATGGATATTGAAGATGAGTCAATATTCATAGATATTATTCGAACGGAAAGTATTCCTTTAATAGAAAAAACATATAAATATGTTGACAATTTGAATCAATACTTTAACTATGCCATAGAAACGGAAAATATGACCATTATTGATTGGTTTATCGAACACAATGTAAGTCTTAATTACTGTCATCCTGAACCTATTTTAGGTTCTCTTACACCTTTAAAGAAAGCCATTCAAATAAATAATTATGAGATATTCATGCATTTAATAAATAAAGGTGCTGCTCCTGATTTAAAGATTGTTAGTCCAAAAATATATAATCAACTAGCTGAACCCCAAATTGAACTGTTTGATGAATATGGCAGTTTAAGCCATGAAAGTAATGCCATAAAAGAAGAAAACGACAATGTCCAAACTCTTCGTTTTATTCGTGAATCTACTCCCCTTGAATTTGCAACTACTCTTGCTAAAGATTATAAAAGTTCTAATGACTCTAGCAAATTTAAAGTTCGTTTCAAAGGTGCCACTTATAGCACCCCACATGAAGTCCCTATTGATATATTTGATATGACAAAAGAATTTAAAAATCGTGCCAAAATATGTGACTATCTATTTGAATATGCTATTAATTATCCCAACATCCACATTGATATAACTCCCCTTTTAGGTATGGCACTTATGGCTCATGACTCAACAACTTTCGCAAAATATCTAAAATATGCCAATGATAATGGTTTAAATATTGATCATCTATATTTAATAGATATATTCATAACATTCGCCGACTTTAGCGATACCAAATTATTAGATTTATTCTTAGATTCTCTAAAAGGTAACGAAAATCTAAACATCGAATTATTTAATCGTTTCTTCTTTAACAAACCATATCTAAAAATATATTATCATACTCCAATAAATGAAAAATTTTTAAAACTTATCCCGGAAAAGGAAAGAACTAAGATTGTTTTAGTTCCCCTATGTCGCACTCTTAAAAGTTTGCAAGGACTTATTAGTTTAGGTTTTGATATAGCACAAGAAGATGATAAAGGCGAAAATATCTTATTTAAAATAATGAAAAATCGTACAGTAGATAGTTCTACTATTGATCTATTTGATTATCTCCTTGAAAATCTCGATTTATCACACAAAAATAAAGAAGGAAAAAATGCTTTATATTATGGTTTAACCAGATTTAGTACTAAAAACGAATATGAGTACAAAAACGAAAAACCTACTACTTTTTCCGATCACGAAAGACTTGTAATTAAATTAATTAATAAAATGAAACCAGAAGATGTCATCGTACCTGAACATATAGAAGTTTTAGAAAGTCGCCTTACTTACAGGGAAGAATTAGGTGATAAAATGCATATGGAATATGTTTATCTCCATCACAAAGATTTATGGGAATCACTCATTGCTAAAGGCCTAACAATTCCCGATTCGATTCTAGATGAAATATTCTCAAGTATTTACTCTAAAGATTCAAACAAGATTGAGATATCATATTCAAAAAAGGACTTTAATATTTTAGATACCCTTGAATTTATCTATTCCACAATGGATCGTGATACCAAAATACAAAACATAGATATTGAATCAATCTATCGAAATATCCGTGAAGAAATTGATAACAATAAAGACATATCTCTCGAGCGTTTTAAAAAACTACTTTCAAGTCTTTATGCAGCTGTAAGATCACTAGTCTATGATTATAAAAGACATGTTAAGAAAAAATATCGACCTAAACATTATGAGCAATATGTCAAAGATCGTTATAATGTTACGTATCATAACTTAGATGCCTATATCACTCGCCTTCTTATAAAAGGTCTACAAATATTTGGTACTGATGTTATCGATGAACTACTTGAATTAATTCCTAAATATGACCTTGATACCATTATACAAGATGAAAATATTGACTATAGTTATTGGGATTATTCTAATAACGTAAATAAAATTATCGATTTTGATGAGGAAGACAATGCAATTTATGATGAAAATCGTTTTGAAGCCGAACAATTAGATTGTGATTATGATGAAAACATTCGATTCTTTGGTGGATTAGTCCAATATGGTATCCTTATGAATGATATTGAATTAGTAAAAAAACTAGTCAATAAAGGTGCTAAGTTATCGTTTTATTATGATGACGAAAATCACACATGGGATTACGTAAGTTCTAATGATATGCAAGCCTATATCTCATCAGTAGTTGGTGAAAGAAAATATCAAGACTTAGATGAAGAAGAAAAGAAATATTTATTATCTCTAGTAAGTGAAGAAAACGAGGACGCATAATATGCGTTTTTCTCAAAAATTTTAACTAACAAATAAATTTAAGGAAGTGTTTTTATGAAAATATTTGTTGAAAAACAATGGATAAGTGGCGATACCTGTGTATTTACCATACCTAATCAATTTGACAAAATTGCTGTCAAAAATAAATTGAACAAAATGCGTACAGCATTAGTTGAAAAAATAAAATCTGAGGGATACACGATTACGACCAATCGTGATGAAATTGATGAAGATACTATATGTCTAATCATGAATGGAGACTCTCTTATTAAAAATCCAGAAACATTTGAAGAAATTAAAGAAGCATTTAAGAGGAAAATTGAGACTACTGCTGGACCTCATTTTCATTTTCCTAAATCTGTTACTGTAGAAGAATATTTTAAAGACCCATTTCTTCCTGCTGTATTTAAAAATGAAATCCAAAATGGTGGTAAAGATAAATTCTTAATTTCTACACCTGAACAAATTGGCATTATCAAACATTTCTATGAACAAAACAAAAATAATG
>CAMWQX010000195.1 GCA_947176475.1 uncultured Bacillota bacterium | reverse complement strand
GGATAAAAAAACAAGCTCATTTGAACTTGTTGTATTGTATAATTATTTAGTTCCGAAGATTCTATCTCCAGCATCTCAAAGCCCTGGCACAATATATTTATTCTCATTTAAATTTTCATCAATATGAGCACAGTAGATTTGCACATCAGGATGTGCTTTTTCTACTCTTTCAATTCCTTCTGGAGCTGCTATTACACATAAGAATTTCATTTTCTTAACACCCTTGCTCTTTAATAGTTCAATAGCGTCAATTGCCGAACCACCTGTTGCAAGCATTGGATCTAGAATAATAACTTCTCTATTTTCAATATCTTTTGGAACTTTGAAGAAGTAATTTACTGGCTCAAAAGTTTCTTCATCACGATACATACCAATATGCCCAATTTTAGCATTAGGTATTACACGAATAACTCCGTCTAATAATCCCATACCTGCTCTTAATATTGGAACAAAGGCAAATCTATCTTCATCTAATTTTCCTGTCTTCATCTTTGTAATTGGCGTTTCAATTTCTACAGTTTCTAATGAAACATCTTTCATAGCTTCATAGCATAGAAACATACCAATTTCGTTTACAAGTTCTCTAAATTCCTTAGTACCTGTATTTTTATCTCTTAATATACCTAACTTATGTTCAATTAGGGGATGATTTAAACTTATTGCTTTCATTTACTTTCCTTCTCTTTCTTTATTTCTTTTTTGTTGTACTTTTTTTCGTTGTTGTTTTCTTTGTTGAAGTAGTCTTCTTTGTAGAAGTACTTTTCTTAGCTGTTGTCGTTTTTTTAGCTGGAGCTTTTTTAACTTCAACTTTTTCTTCTACTACAGGCTCTTCTTTTGCTTCTGCTACTTCTTCAACTTCATTTGGTAAAACAAGATTTAAGATAATACCAACAATTGCTGCTAAACTCATACCAGAGATAGTTACAGATAAATCACCACTTACGATAGCGATTGCTGCTCCACCTAATCCTAATACAAGCATTGAACTAGCTACAACAACATTCTTTGGTTGTTCAAAATCAATTTGATTCTTAATTAAAACTTTTAAACCATTTACTGCTATAAAACCATATAGTAATAATGATACACCACCCAATACAGGTTGTGGAATAGTTGAAACTATTGCTGTAAATTTTCCTAAAAATCCTAAGATAATAGCAAAGATTGCTGCTAATCCGATTACCCAAACAGAAGCAACCTTAGTCATACCTACAACTGATGTATTTTCACCATAAGTTGTATTTGCAGGTCCACCTAACATACCAGCTACAAATGTAGCAATACCATCACCTAGTAAAGTTCTATCAAGACCTGGATCTTTAAGTAAATCTTTACCGATAATATTACTTAATGATGTATGATCACCAATGTGTTCACACATAGTAACAAGTGCAATTGGTGCAATTGTTAATAGAGCTCCAAAGTTTAGTTTATAATCAATGAATGGGAATACAAACTCAGGAACACTGAAGAAGCTAGCTTCTTTAACTGCTGTAAAATCAACAACTCCTAAGACACAAGCAAATATGTATCCAGCCACGATACCAACTAAGAAAGGTATTATTTTAATAAAACCTTTAGCTCTTACCATTACGATAGTCGTAACTAAGAATGTAAACACTGCAATTGCAACTGTTTTCCAATCTATTGATGCAACATCAGATGCAATACCCATTTGAGATACTGCTGATGGTGCAAGTCCCAAACCAATAATCATAATCATTGGTCCGATAACAAGTGGTGGTAATATTTTATCTAACCATTTAGATCCAATTGCTTTAATAATTAAAGCTACTACGATGTAGATTAAACCTACTACCATGACACCTGTCATTGCTCCAGATATACCGCCTTTAAAATATGCAGCAGCTATTGGAGTAATAAAGGCAAATGAACTTCCAAGATATACTGGAGATCTACCTTTTGTGCAAAGGATATAAAGTAATGTACCAATACCAGATGCAACTAATGCTACCGGAATAGTCAATACTGTTTCCCCTGCTGCGGCATTTACTAATATTGGTACTAATATTGTTGCACCAAACATAGCAAATACGTGTTGTATTGCTAAAACAATCCACTTAGCAACGGGTGGTTTCTCGTTGACATCATATGTCATCGATTTTGAATTCATTTCTTTCCTCCTATCAATTTATGGTGTTCTGTAGCTTATCTGAATTTAGAAAAAAAGGACCCCATAATGAGCTCCTTTTAAAATTCAAATAATAAAGTTAATGCAAAAATTGAAAAATAAACAATTGATTTCATTGCTTGTGATTTTTTAGATGTTACATTTTCAATTTCGAACTTCTTCACTGCATACACACCCTTAAAAATATATTATAATATATTACTACAAAATGCAACATTTTTTTATATTCTTTCATGCATAATCACCATTAAAAATAAGCAAATACTACATATTACACACTAGGTAACTTTGGTTGCGGTTCCTCTTCATCTTCAGCAAAAAATTCTGCTGCACTTTGTTCTACACTTGATAGTGAAGTTGGTGTCTCCATATTAACTGCTTCTTCACTTGCATTCAATGTGTTATTAATCATTGCCAATAAATCTCCTATAAAACTATCGACAACTTCTGATATCCTAACTTCATTTTCTTCTAATAACTTATCCAAAAAGTTTTGAGCAATTCTTTGTATTGAAGTCACAAAGTTTGCTACTCTATTTCTATCTAAAAAAGCTATTTTATTTGTATACACATAATGCTCAAAGTTAGTCGATATAAAATGATCCATATTACCATATATTCTTCGATCTTTGGCATGCATAATAATATCTTGTGCAACTTTTTTTAACATTGCTTCAATTTGCTCTATTCCCATTTTATCACTTTGACTAACAAATGTATCTGTCATTGTATTTATATCTTTCTTTAAAACAGCAATTAAAAAAGTATTTTTATCCTCTATTGATTCAAAGAAAGACTTTAATAGTCTTATAGCATAATAAGATAATTCACTTCCAAAATTCTCATAGCATTCATCAATTACTCTTCCATCAATATTAGAACTTGATATTGCTCCTTTATATCCCTTATTAATAGCATCTTCAATACCTACTCTTGCTGAAAGTTGTCTTAATGTAATATTTAACAAAGTACGTTCATCCATATTATCTTCCTTTCTCTAAAATAATATTAACAAAAAAAATATTAATAAACAATTTGTGCATAACTTATTTTACATATAAGTTCTTCTTTTCAATACAAAAATATGGACAGGATAAGGTTTAAAATACTTACTTATCTTAAATAATCTTTGATACCAATTTAAATAATAATAATGCGTCTCTTCAATTAATTCTCCATTAGTTTTACTAATTAAATTCCTCCAATATCTAATGCGTAAATATC
>CAMWQX010000194.1 GCA_947176475.1 uncultured Bacillota bacterium | reverse complement strand
CCTCGGTCTCGTGGGCTCGGATATGTGTATAATAGACAGACCATTTATATTTCATAAAATATTTTAAAACAAATTTTATATTATTTTTCTTTTCCTTCTTTTTCATTTCATCACCATCTTTCAATAAAAAAACCTACATAATATGTAGGATTAATCATTCAACTATTTTCGAATTTATTTACACGAAAAACAACGGAGTAATGACTAATCCATTCATATTTTTTATATTTTGTTTTTTGTTTTTTATAATTAAATTTTTCATGTTTAGTCACCTCTCCTTCCAAAATTACACCTTAGACTATAAACTAATTATCAATATTTGTCAACTACAATACCAAAATAAAAAGAAACTTTTATTTAAGTTTCCTCATTTCTAACTCATATAAATATTCATCACCAATATTACCATCAATATCTTCACGATAATCTTTAATAACATCAATAAGTTCAAATTCGCATTTTTCCATCATGCGTACAGCACCTAAGTTGCGACCATCAGTCGTTGCATAAAGGCTTTCTAAAGAAGTTCCCTTTAACTCTTTCATAATACCTTTCATAACTTCTGTACCATAACCCTTATTCCAATAATCTTTTATCAACCAGATATTTACTGATTTACTTCTACTATCTTCTTGATATAAAGATATATTACCAATTATCTTATTGGTCTTCTTTTCTTGGATTACGGCACGTGTATGAAACTCATCCTTGTAAGTACGTAAGACATAATCAGTAAATCCTTCAATATCCCAATCCACACGGAAACCAGGCATATATTTACCTACCTCTTTATCTGTACCCCAAGTCTCATACATAATAGAAATGTACTCAGGAATAAATTTTTTAATAATTAAACTCTTTGTTTCAAATTCCATATGCATACCCTCGTATCTTATATAAAAATTATATCATATACCAAACAAGTTTATACATTTTTTTTAAATTAAGTGTAAAACGCTTGCTTAAAATTTCCCTTTTATCGCACTTTTAACATCTTCTTTTAGACTCATCATTAAGATATTGACGAAATCCATTATTATATCTTTGCTTTTTTTATCCAATTTTGAACTTCCCTTAATTAGCTTTACTAAAGAGCTTAACATGGAAGTTTTAATATCTAAAAGGGAATCAATTCCCGCATCATCAAGAATCTCTGCCAAATTTTCAATAAATCTTTCCCGTTCTTCATTATCATAACTTGCTAACCAATTTTTAATTATTTTATCCACTTTTTGACTAAACTTACTTAATTTTGCCCTTTTTAAGTTTGTTCCTTCAACCAGCCACGTTCCCGCATTATGTGCCATCAATCCCTTTTTATTGGCCCCAACAACAATCATTGGTTCTTTATGACGTAAAAGTAAACCTACCACCGAATACTCAGGAACTATCAAATCATACATAGCTTCTATTTTTTTATATTTTTTACTTTCTAATTCCTTTAATCTCAAACCTGGTCCATCATTACTAATTATCCTAATTATTTTACTTCTAACTAAAGGATTGGCATACATTCCCGCAACTAAAGCTAAATTACCACCCTTAGAATGTCCACCTAGGATATATTTACGTTTTGAAAATATGGATATATTATGATTTATATATTTTATCGCATCTTTTTGGGCAGGCACGGGAAATTGATAAGAAAGTGCTCCATCTTCTAACCAACCACTTACCTTATCATCTGTTCCCTCAAAAGATATATAAGTTAAACTCTCATCAATATCTATAAACATTGCCGAAAATTGTTTTTCATAATTACATTTATAGACATAATTATATAAAACCAAATTGCGATATCTATTCGTATCTTTAATAAGATCTAATACTTTAGCTGCATTTTTAACACTTATAATATTCTTATTTATTTCCTTCATTCCATATTTACTAAAAAAGCTCTCAGCTGCAGATGATATCGTAACTTTCTTAAAGATATCAATAATTCCATCAAAATCTAAATATGATAAAACAGCCAAAATAACATTATCAACATTATTAAACTCTAATTCATTAAAACTTAAATGTCCAAACTTTTTTATATATCCATAAATAGTATCCATCATTATCACCAATAATATTATATCAAAACAATAAAAAAAACACTAATAACTAGCGTTTATTAAAAATCAATAAATCTGTTCCTCTATTGTATAATTTATCTTCATGGTTATGTTTATTCTTTAACATAAATATTTTATTTCTTTTTAATTCCTCTTCACTACTTATCATTCACTTAAAGAAACGCATTCCACAGTCTCTACTTCGCGGGCTTGATATCCCTTATCTGTACTGATTAAATCAAAATGTACCATTTCTCCTTCTGTTAAAGTTTTATAACCATCTTTCTTAATCGCTGAATAATGCACAAATATATCCTCTTCCTCATTAAATTCAATAAAACCAAATCCCTTTTCGTTGTTAAACCATTTTACTCTACTTTCCACTTTTTATTCCTCCTTTTGTTTAACACCATTTCATTATTTCACTAATAGCTTTAAATCATTTGTATAAAAATACGTCAAAAACTGTAAAAAAACTGTAATTGATTACTTATGTAATTCTTTACTATTCTTTTTTCTAACGGGTAATATTTTACTATCCGGTTGAATTGAATCATATATCTTTTTAAGTTTTGCAATATCTTTATTTACTTGATCAACACTTATACTCAATGCTTCCGCTTGCTTAGCAATCGTATAACCTTTAGCTCTTGTTCTTATAATGAATGCTTGTCTTTCATTCAAATACGCTTCACTTATAAAAGCTTCAACAATTTGTTTAGTCCATATTACTTGCTTTGTCATACATCCTCCTATCAAACGTTTTCGATTATAGCACAAGTTTTTTACATATTTACTAAGCAAACTAAAAAAAGGACTTAAAAGTCCTTTTTCTTTACTCTTTATTTAAATAGTTCTTTAAAAGTTCCAATAAAAATATAATGATTATTCCTATTAAAAAGAAGAAGATATTAAATGTTTTAAACGATAACATCTCTTGTGGAATATCTAATGTTGTTGGTCCCATACAAATCGAATATAAAGAACCCAACATCATTCCAAGAACGGTATACATTGTCTGACTTCTAAAATGTTCTAAACTCTTTCTAATAAGTTTAACAAAGAAGACAATTCCACACACAACACCCAATCCAAAAACAATTAAAACAGGTAATAAACTAAAATCAAAATGTAAGACACTTTTAATCGCTCCCATTATCGGAATATATAAACCAAATATCAAAAGTAATGTTGAACCACTAATACCTGGTAACACCATTGCTGTTATAGCAACTGCTGCTGTAATAAAAACATAGATAAAATTAATTACATTAAATTTATTTATATCAATATTAAATCCCCCATAAGAATTAAGTAAAGATATACTAACTACTAAACAT
>CAMWQX010000193.1 GCA_947176475.1 uncultured Bacillota bacterium | reverse complement strand
CAATAATAAAATATCGTTTAGCATTATTTTTACCCCAAAATATATTATCTGTAGACTTTGATGGCAATAAGAGATATCTATATAAAAGTGTGCCAAAATATCTAGATATAAGTAAGGCTCTACATTTATTAAATAATGATTCACATTCATCAATTTTAAAGATAGATACTTTTCCGTATGTTCAAGGAGAATTTTATTTGAATCAAAATAGCATTGATTTTAATAAGCATTCAATTATTATGGGTTCTAGTGGATGTGGTAAGTCAAAGTTTTTAAGTTTACTTGTTAACAATATAAGTAAAAATAAAAATTTAAGGGATAAGTATAAGGTTGTTGTTATTGACCCGCATGCAGCATTAGAAAATGATATAGGAGGATTGGGAGAAACGATTGACTTTAGTGATGTTGCTAATAGTATAAATTTATTTATGAATAGCAATAAGGATGTCGTTATTTCAACAGAGTTATTACTATCTTTATTTAATTCTTTGATAGGTTCTAATTATAATTCAAAATTGGAAAGAGTTTTAAGACATAGTATTCATATATTACTTACGGATAATAATTTTAATTTTAAGAGTTTAAGGAGATTGCTTTTAGATATTGAATATCGCAATGAAATGATACAGAAATTGAAACATGAATTACCCGTAAGTGTTGTTGATTTTTTCTTAATGGATTTTAATGACTTGAAGACGAAATCTTATGGGGAAGCAATATCGCCAATAATAGCATTTGTTGATGAAATGGAAATGATACCTGTATTTAATGAAGAATATATTGATAAAAATATGGAGAAGACGATAAATAATAATTTTTTATCGATATTTTCCTTAGATAGAACAAGATTAGGGGACAAAGTGACAAAGACAATTGCGGGACTGGTAATGCAACAGTTACTTACTTTAATTCAGAGTAAAAAAAGAAATGAACATATTATATTTGTCATAGATGAGGTAGCAGTGGTGGAAAATCCAATATTAGCAAGATTTTTATCAGAGGCAAGAAAATATAATTTATCACTTATTTTGGCTGGGCAATATTTTAACCAAATATCTGAAACGGTAAAGAATGCCATATTTGCCAATGTCATAAATTATTATATTTTTAGGGTATCTAAAATGGATGCAATTAGCTTAGTTGATAATTTTAATATGAAGATACCGATTGATGATTCAAAAGAACAAAAGATTAAGATTTTAAGTGAATTAAATAATCGTGAATGTATAGTTAGAATATCGGCAAATGATGTCTTGCTTCCGGCATTTAAAGCAAGTACATTAGATTATCAAAGTATACCAAGGATAAAAAAAGATAGTGTTAAAAAAACTAGTGATTTAAAAGATAATGATAAACTTAAAAATAAAAAAATATTTAATGTAGGAAATAGTGTTGCATTAAAAGATATTTTGATAAATAATTCATCAAGTAGAGAGGTTGGATAATATGAATGATGAAGAGAGTTTAGTAGTAGTAAATAAGATATTTAAGATGGTTTTTAATAAAGAAAATAATATGAATATGGAGGAGTTATTAGAAAAGTTTGCCTTTGATGTTAAATTACCTAAGCAAGTTAATGATTCTACAACAAATGAGGTTACTTGGGCTGATTCGATTAATAGTGGAAAATTTATTACGAATAAGAATATGGAAGAAAGGGATACTAAAACGGGATGGATGTTAGAAAGATGCGATGTAAGTAGTCTAGAAGATATTATTAATGTATGGAATACGATTAATCTAACGACGACGGAAAGAGTATATGATTCTATAAATGTCAGTAAAAGTGACACCATTTATTCTTGTGAAAATGTAATCAGATCAACAGGATGTAGTAGATGTAAAAATGTAATTTATTCAGATTCTTGTAGTAATTCGGAGTATATACTGGCCTCGCAAAGATCGACAACTTGTAATTTTAGTATAAGAACCGATGATTCTAAGGATTGTTCTAATTGTTATAATGTCATATGTTCCAATAAGGTAACTAATTCTTTATTTATTCAAGATTGCTTTAATCTTTATGAATGTATGTTTTGTTCACATATAGCTAATAAGCGATATTGTATTGCCAATATGCAATTTGAAGAAGAGGAGTATTTTGAAATAAAAAATGCTGTTATAGAATGGATATTAAGTTCATAAAAAAAGAGATTGTTTAATCTCTTTTTAAATGGAATTTTTAAATCCCGATAAACTCATACCTTTATACATTCTAATTCTTGGTAGTTGATAGCGATCCATACCAGGTTTAGCTTTGCCATATTTGATGGTTACGCCAACTTTGAATCCAGCATCTTTAGTAATACTCAAAACATTGTCTGTAACATCACCAAAGGGATAAGCAATAGCATCATTAGAACCAACTATTTCGGCCGATTTTTTTAAATCAACGACCCCTTTATCGTGGGCGATACATCTAAATAATCCACCTCGACCGCCGGCGCATCCTCCTTGGTGCATTTCATGAGTGTGACTTTGGTAATTGATATTAGGATATTGGTATTTGGCAACTTTTTTTCCTCCAGCTTTACTAGTTATAATAAAGGGAGTTGCTTTTATGTTATATTTATTTAAAATAGGTAAAGCTAAATCAAAGAAAGTATATTGGCCATCATCAATGGTAACAACAATACTTTTAGCTGGTAAAGTGATTTTACCATCGACATAATCAGCAATTTCTTGCCATGATGGAAAATAGTAATTATTGTCACTTAAGTATTTCATTTGATCTTCAAAATCGTGAATTTCCATATAGTTGGAATTTTTGCCAGTTTCTCCAGCGGATTTATCATAGAAGTAATGATACATAAGAATGGCAACACCTTTACTTTTAGTATTAACTTTTTTAGTTGTATTATTGTTAGTTGTAATAATCTTTTTAGTTGTCGTTGTCGTTATTTTTTCTTTAACTGTTACATTTCTTATTTCAACTGCAGTATTGCCAGAGGAATCTTCTACTTGATATTCAATGGTGTATTTTCCAGGGGTATTCATATTTATGTTATTTATTACTTTAACTTTATCAGTGAGATTGCCATCATAAGTATCATTAGCGATATATCCTGGTTCAACATAGGTATCACCAACAAAAAGAGAAATATCGCCATTAGTCAATTTTATGGTTGGAGCATTGTTATCCTTAATATGAATGATTCTTGTTACGGAATCTTTATTATATAAGTAAGGAATATCAGTTGTGTATTCAAGTTCATAAGTACCGACTGTTGTATTATCAAATTCACCATCAATTTTATACTTTGGTGTGATAGCAAAATTGAGTATTTGGGCTTTAATTCCTTCTTCAATGAAATCATCACCAATATTTAAAATTATTTCTTTTTCGCCTTCTAAACTAGCTTTAGGTTGAATAAGAAAGTATGCTAGAGTTAGGCAGCATATTA
>CAMWQX010000192.1 GCA_947176475.1 uncultured Bacillota bacterium | reverse complement strand
TTAGGATTTATACTATAATATAATTGGTGAAATATATGAAAAAAGAAATAACTTATAAATCATTAGATGGCCTAACCGATATTCATGCTGTCATTTGGGAACCAACTACACAAATTACAGCCATCTTACAAATATCTCATGGTATGATTGAACATATATTAAGATATGAAAATTTTGCCAATGAACTTAACAAACATGGCATCCTCGTATGTGGTAATGATCACTTAGGTCATGGTTATTCCATAGTTGATAAAGACCACTATGGTTACTTTGCTTTAAAAAACGCCGATAGTATTCTCGTTGATGATCTTTATACTTTAACACAAACCATCAAAAAAACTTATCCTAATATTCCCTACTTTTTACTAGGCCATTCTATGGGTTCCTTTATAGCTCGTAACTATATTGCTAAATATGGTAAAGAACTTAATGGTGCTTTAATTGTCGGAACGGGATATCACTCCAATATGGAAATGACAGGTGCGCAAATTTTAACAAGTATTATTCAATTTTATAAACGTGGTTGGTTCTATCGTAGTAAATATATCGAAAATAAAACAAATGGTGGCTATTACAAACACTTTGAAAATAATGCTAATCACAATTGTTGGTTAACCAATGATAAAAAAGTCATCTTAGAATATGAAAATGATCCTAAAAATCAATTTAGATTTACTTGTAATGGCTATTACACCATTTTCACTCTTATAAAATCAGCTAATAAAAATTACAAAAACATTGATAAAAGCCTACCTATTATCTTACTTGCTGGTAAAGATGATCCTGTAGGTAACTTTGGTAAAGACATTTCCAAAATCTATGAAGATTATAAAAAACAAGGTTTAAATGTTAAGATAAAAATTTATAACAATATGCGTCATGAAATATTAAATGAATTAAATAAAGTCATCGTCTATAATGACATCATTAACTTTATCAATGACAACAAAAAACACTTATAATAAGTGTTTTTTTATATACCTAAAATCATTTGAGCAATGGAAAAATAAACTAATAAACTACAAGCATCAACAATCGTTGTTATAAATGGACTCGCCATAACTGCTGGATCAAACCCAATTTTTTTAGCAACCATCGGCAAAGTACAGCCAATTGATTTCGCTATAACAATAGTTACCATTAAAGTTACACATACTGTTAAAGCAATCGTCGTACTTACTCCATCAATTACAATCATTTTGATAAAATTACATATGGCAAGTACTACGGAACATACGATAGCAACTCTAAACTCCTTAAATACTACCTTAAATATATCTTTAAACTCAATATCATTTAAAGAAAGTGCACGAATAACACTGACACTGGCTTGTCCTCCGGCATTACCACCCGTATCCATAAGCATCGGAATAAAAGCTGTAAGCACCGTATAAGCCGCTAGCTCACTTTCAAAACTTTGAATAATCTTGCCCGTAAATGTTGCAGATATCATAAGTAATAATAACCACGGAATGCGTGCCTTGAAAGTTTCAAACACACCCGTCTTATCATAAGGTTTATCAACTGGTATAATAGCTGCCATTTTCTTAATATCTTCTGTTGCTTCCGATTCGATAACATCGATAACATCATCGATAGTAATAATACCTACTAATCTATCTTCACTATCGACAACTGGCATAATATTTATATCATATTTTTGAAATATTCCGGCAACTTCTTCTTGATCTGTATTAGTATGAACATATTGAAATTCACGATCACATACATCACTAATCATCATTTTTTTATCGGCAAACAATAAATGTCTTAAAGTTATAACTCCTATTAACTTTCTCTTTTTGCCAACGACAAAACAACTATCAATGGTTTCTGATTCTTCTCTTTCCTCTTTGATTTGTTTTATAGCGTCTTGAATTGTCATATTCTCTTTTAACTCAACATATTCAACCGTCATAATTGAACCAGCGGAATCTTCTTCATATTTCAATAACTTATTAATATCTTTTCTGGTATCTTCTGAACAATTTCTTAAAATCTTATCGACAATACTTGCTGGCATCTCTTCTAGGACATCAGTTGCATCATCAGCCGGCAATTCATCAATCAAAGAGACAGCTTCAACATCTGATAACTTATTTAATAACTCTGTGGCCGTTGGAACATCCAATTCGGCAAAAACATCTACAGCTTTATCTTTTCCAATAAGTCTAAAAAACTTTGCTGTATCACAATGTTCAAAATCACTTATCCACTCAGCCAAATCTTGAGCACTAGTTTCATTTATAATTTTTTTAAGTTCAATAAATTCTTTATTTTCAATTAACTCGATTATTCTTTCTTCCATATAAACCTCCATTAGTAATATTATTCATTCTTCTCCATTTCTGATACGGGTCCATAATATCACTCCTTTCGGTTTAAACCACCTACATTATAAACTATTTTTCCAAATAAAAAAAGGTTTATTTTAAACCTCTTTTGTTTTACCACGACTATAAACAATAGCAATTAAGATAATACCAATTATTGCAAGAATTATTATACCCGTTGCATCACTATCTTTTTCTTCTTCTTTTAAATTTTTATCAGCAACAGTTATACTTCCCTCAGCTAAACCAGCTACAACATCCTCTTGCCCTTCTTTATAGGCTTTCTCAATCGCACTAACGATTTTTTCTGGGCTACTTTCTAAACTAAATCCAAGGAAATATTGTTCACCTATAACTATTAAAGGAACTCTTCCTCTACTATCATCAGATAAATTAAACTTATCTGATACTTTCATCATCAATTGACTATTAACCGTATTATTCGCCTCTAAATCGACTAATTCATACATATAATTATGTGCTTTATCCTTACTTAAAGTTGTTTCAATATATTGATGTAAGTTAGCACATACAGGGCACGACTCACTATAGAAAACATAAAAATTTACTTTCTTCCCTGATACAGTCGTTGTTGTCGTCTTCTTTTTAGCATCTACACCCATTAATGGCATTAACATAACCAATAATACTAATACTAAACTTAAATATTTCTTCATGTCTTACTCTCCTTACATATTTAATTATATCATAAATATAAAAAAAGTAACATAAAGTTACTTTTTGTGTTAATAAATGCAAAATGCCACCGATTTCTAATAATCTTACATATTGATTTAGATGTTTGACTTTCTAAACTTTCCAAGCTCCTGAATTCAAATCAAGAAATTGTTCTAATTTAATTTCTGACCTAAAATCATCACCATATTGACCTGCTAGGGTTTGTTGGTCAAGTTTGAAAGAAATATTGTATAACTTTCCGCTTTTAGTCTTCTTAATAAGATTATTATACAGGAAAAATTGAATAACTCGTTTATGTGCATCCATATCGTCATAGTTTAAATAAAAACAAACTACGCCATCATTTTTATTAGAATGTTTCACCACTGCAACAACACTATCCTCAAT
>CAMWQX010000191.1 GCA_947176475.1 uncultured Bacillota bacterium | reverse complement strand
CTATTATTCCTATGGCTATTCTTTTAAAATATTATTTAGGTAGTAAATTTAATAAAACTTTAGATAAAGTATTTGCATCCATAGATAAAACTATATCTTTAGAAAATACCAATAAAATTAATATTTACACGGGTTTTGATTCCGAAGCTGCATCATTCTTTTTAGAATCAACTCTAATTGAATCCGGATTAAATACTCCCATAATAAATTATAAGTATGACTATTGTCATGGAAGAAGTACCATAAATAAAAAACATGATAAAGAGGCTATATTTCTAGGCTATGCCAACACGGAATTAGATAAAACATTATTGAGAGTTTTAAATAAATCAATGAAAAGTACGATAGTATTAAAAAAGATAAGTAAAGATGATATTATAAACGACTTTTATTTTACTTTAGCAAGTGTTTACTTAACAGCAAACTTAGCAAAGAATAAAAAAATAGATTTAAAGAAAATAGATTATGACCATGATTCTGTCAAAGAATTATATTATTTTAAAGGAAGTATGTAAGATGAGAATAATAAGTTTTGATGATTTATATATTGATTATTATATGAAAAAAGGAGAATTAATAGGTTTATGTGGAGGTAAAACTAATGCCAATATCCTAGTTAATTTATCTCCTTATTTTAAAACGGCTCTTTTCGGCCAATGTGGTAATGATGCAAAAGGGGATTTAGCTATTAAATCTCTTGCCATTCATGATGTTGATGTCACGCATATTAAAAGAGTTGATGGGGAGACCAAGGCCTTCTTCTTAGATGAAAATAACTTTTCTAAAGAATGCCCATACTGTCATCGTGAAGTTGGTTATGCCAAAAAGATGTTAGATGTTGAAGATATTCTTTCGCATATTGAAAAAGACGATGTCATAGTTGTCGATAATTTAAAAACTAGTACTCTTAAAATATTATCAGAAGTCAATAATAAATCCTTCCTTGACTTAGGCTATTTAGGAAGCCTTCTATATGCTTCCTTAGATGAAATAGTTGAGATGATAAGTAATCGCTTTGAAATAATCAGTATGAATAAAAGGGTATATGACTGCCTTAAACACAAATTTGCTATTGATTCAACTGATCTGTATGACTTATTAAATCCGAAAATTCTTATCATTACTAAAGGTGAAAAAGGCTGTGATATTATAGCAAATGGCGAATTTATTAAAAAAGAAATCGAAAATCCTGCGAAAGTAGTCGATCCTAATGGGGCAGGAGATGCTTTCTTTGCGGAATTCATCAGAACCTATTTAGAAAGCGATACAGTTAATGAAATGATGATAAGTAAAGCCTATATGCGTGCCAGTGTTGCATCTTCACTTGTTGTTGGTGTCGTTGGTGCAAGAAGTACCCATAACCCCTTATTCGAGATTGAAACCTATGAAGAATGCATTTGTAAAAAATTTAGTATAAGAGAAAAATATTAATAAATATAGATATTCAAGATTTATTATAGTATAATAGATATACTTGGAGTAGAAAGTATGAAAAATTATTTAAATAATCGCGAAAAATTTAATATTATTCTTTTAGGTATTTATAAAACCCTAATATATGTTTGCTGGGTTTTATTTGCTTTTATATTTGCTTATTTTATTAATCATGATATAAGAGATGATCGTACTATTGGATTAATAATCATTCTCTTAGTTACTTATACTATAAGAAATATCTTTAAATCATTATATAAAAATAGTTCATATAAGAGTTATCACACTTTGAAACATCATATCGAAGTTACATACTTTAAAAAGATTAAACAAATAGAAAATGAAGAATTGGCAAATATGGATAAGACATCATTATCTAAAAAAATTCTTGAATATTCTTATGTTCAAACTAAGAAGATAAACGATATAATTGAATTTATTATTCCATCAATTCTTTGTTTAGCTATCTTCTTTTTAGGACTTATTAATATCAATTTAATATTGGCTATTGCAATTGGCGTATTATTACTAGGTATGCAAATAATTCGCTACTGCATTTTAAAGAAGAAAAGTGTCGAAATAAATAATAATTATAATGATATGTTAGTTGATTTTATCAATAAAATAATGACTATCAAAAAATTAAATATCTTTTCTTTCTGCGAAGATAAATTAGAAAAAAATGAAGAAAGTGATATTATCATCTTGAAGAATAATGATGTATCTCCTGATATTGTTTTCTCAACTAGTTTAACAATAATTTTATCAATTGTTTTCCTTAGTTGCTTCCTAATTTTAAGAAATAACACTGATATGATTGGATATCTATTATTCTTTATCATTCTTGTCTTTAAATTGCAAAATTTATTATATGAACTTGTTCCAGCTCTAAATAATATTATGGCAATCAAAAATATTAAAAATGAATTAGATAAATACTTTAATAATGCCACGGAATATAAATACAATCACAATTGGAAGAAAATTAATATCGACAGTGGATCAGTACACTATAAAGATAATGATATAACTATTAAAATTCCTAATTTTGAATTTGTTAGGGGAGACCAAATAAGCATTATAGGTAAAAGTGGAGAAGGCAAATCAACTATTTTAAATGTTCTAAGTGGTATTGATAAACTAGATTCAGGTGTTATAAGTATTGATAACTTAAAAGCTAGTAAATTAATCGATGTTATTTATCTATCTTCCCATATTGAACTATTTAATATATCCCTAAGAGATAATTTAAAATTAGATAAAAAAGTAAGTGATGAAGAGTTAATTAACTTCATCAAGGAACTAGGTTTAAATGATTGGTATAATGCTTTACCTAAAGGATTAGATACTATTATCCACAGTGATTATATAACTAATGAAGCATCTATAGTTGCTCGTTTAAATATCATAAGAGGAATAATTCTTGATAAAGAAGTATATTTCTTCGATGAACCAACAGATGCAATGGATTTAGATACCGAAAAAATAATTGTTTCTATTCTTAAAAAATACTTTAAGAAAAAAACATTCATTATCATCACTGATCGTCCAATCTTAACAACTATCTGTAAGAAACATTACTTTATGAAAAAACATACCTTGTTAGATAAAGAACCTTTATTATAATAGGTTCTTTTTATTTTCCCATATAAATGGTAAAATTATAGAAGAAAAAAGAGTGTGTAAATTATGAAAGAAATAATTAAAAAACATTTATTTAGTATAATTCTTATAGTTATCTTAGGAGTAATACAAGCAATCCTTTTTTTAAGCAATCCTAAATATATCTTAAATACCATTAATTATAGTAATGAAAGAAAGGGAATAACTTCTCATATACCAGAAATTATTTCTACCCGTTCAATGAATTCTTTTACTGCCATAATGCAAAATGAAAATATAAAAAACTATTACGAATTAATTAATAAAAATGATGATAATTATGTTAAAAAATATGCTGTTTTAAACAATCAAGATATCTATATAATTAAAGATATTAAC
>CAMWQX010000190.1 GCA_947176475.1 uncultured Bacillota bacterium | reverse complement strand
GATTACAACATACAATATGGAGGTGTAATAATGATAAGAATAGATGGAATTAATAAATATTTTTATAAGAATAAAAAGAATCAATTACATGTCATTAATAATACCTCTTTAGAACTTTCGGATAAGGGTTTAGTTACTTTACTAGGTCCTTCAGGAAGTGGTAAGACGACTCTTTTAAATGTTATAGGTGGTCTTGATAATTTTAATTCAGGAAGTTTTGATATCAATGGAGAGACAATTACTAAGAGAAATTATCATAAGATGGATAAAATCCGTAATTTAAGTATTGGTTATATATTCCAAGATTATAAATTAATTGATGATATGAGTGTTTATGATAATGTAGCAATATCTTTAAAGATGTGTGGTATTAAAGATAAAAGCGTCATTAAAGAACGTGTGGATTATGTCTTAGGAGTTTTAGATTTATATAGATATCGTAAAAGACCAGCTAGTACATTATCAGGTGGAGAAAGACAAAGAGTGGGTATAGCAAGAGCTATAGCAAAGAATCCCGATATTGTAATATGTGATGAGCCAACAGGTAATTTGGATAGCAAAAATTCGATTGAAATAATGAATATTATTAAATATATTTCGAAAGAAAGATTAGTTATTTTAGTTACGCATGAAGTGGAATTGGCAGAGTTTTATGCTGATCGAATAATAAAACTTGAAGATGGTAAGATTATCGATGATTATAAAAATGAAAATACGAAAGACCTAGATTATTCGATGGATAATAAAATTTATTTGAAGGATATGAAAGATCATCAAAAGTTTAAAAAAGATGGGGTAGAAATCAACTTCTATAGTGATGATGTTAAGGATATTAAACTTAACTTAGTAGTAAGAGATGGAAATATCTATATTGAAACGGAAAATGCTAAAGGTGTTGAAGTTATCAATGAGTCATCAGCACATGAATTAGTTGATGATCATTATAAGAAAATTGATAAATCCGTTTATGAAAAGTATCAATTTAAGATGGGAGAATTTAAAAATAAGAAGTATTCATCGGTGTATAATATATTTTCGATGTTAAAGTATGGATGGGATAGAATAAAGAATTCTTCTAAGGTAAAGAAAGTATATATTTTATGTGTGGCAATATCGGCTGCATTAGTAATGTACTCGATGAGTAGTATGTTTGGCATAACAACTATTCATGAGGATGATTATTTGAATACGGATAAATCTTATGTTAGTTTGGATGTTAAAAAAGATGGTATAAAGGCATATGAGGATATTATAAAGAATGACAATGTCAATTATGTCTTACCACTAACTTTGAATGTTGATTTGTATATGCCTTTTGATTATTATTATCAAGCTGTAGGTCAGCGTACGTTTCTAGAAAAGATAGTTTTATCTTCTAAGGATAATATAAGAAGTGATGAATTGATTTCAGGAAGAGTGCCAAACGAAAAGAATGAAATAGTTGTCGATAAAATGCTTTATGAGAAAAATAAATCGATATCTTATTTTGGTTTAATAGGTGTTTTTTCGCCAGAGGATATGATTGGAAAATATATCGAGTTATCAAATGGTGAGAAGTATTATATAACGGGAATAACGGATGCTAAAGCAGCACTTATCTATGTTGATAAAAGTGAACTTGTGAAGTTTATTAGATATGGTGTTAATAACTATGATTATATTAATAATGACTTAGAGAGAGTAATAAGTCCAAGTCTATATAATGAGAAAATTACTTTAGAATCAGGAAATATGCCAATCGGAGAATTAGATATCGTTTTACCAGCATTTATGAAGGGACAATATCATATTGGAGATACAATTGAAGAAGTAAAGATTGGCGAAGTAAAAACCAAAGTTGTCGGTTTTCATGATATGAGTGGAGACATGTCTGAAGATTATCTTTTAAGTGATGAAGGATTATTTAAACTATATTTAAGTAATAGTGAATCTTTAACAGTGTCGGTTAGGGATAAAGATAAATTCATTGATGAAATGGCGGGAAAATATGTTGTTAGGGATTTAGAAAAGGAAAATAAGAAGAGATATATGCTTGATAGAAAAGAAATGGTTCAAAGTATATTATTAGCTTCAGCAGTATTCTTAGCAATAACTTTAGGTCTTGTCTATATGATGGTTAGAGCTTCATTCTTATCACGCATTAAAGAAGTTGGCATATTGCGTGCTATTGGTATTAAGAGAACAGATATTTATCGCATGTTTGCGGGAGAGATTGTCATGATTACTCTAATAGGCGGAGGAGTCGGATCTATTGGCATGTATTATATATTAAATGCTTTATCAAAGATTTCGATGTTTGAAGTTAAGATATTAATTAATCCAGCTATCGGAATATTAAGTTTTATAATATTATTCTTGTTCCATTTAGTAGTAGGTTTAATGCCAGTGTACTTTACAATAAGAAAGACACCAGCAAGTATATTGTCAAGAAAAGATGTATAAAAAGACTTCGGTCTTTTTTTCATTGTTTTTTCATATTCTTATGGTAGTATATAACTAGAGAAGGGAAGTGAGATATGAAAATAAGACTCGCAGGTAGTAAAGATAACGATAAAAAAATAATTAATGAAGTTGTAAAAAGTTTAAATTATAATTTTTCTATTGAAGAAGTAGATGATGATTATATAGTTAAACATCATATAAAGCATACGCCAGCTATTATCGTTAAAAATGTGGCGATAACGGATTATTCTATGTTATCTATAAAAGAGCTAACAAACATCCTAATTCAATTTATAGAGACTTAAAAGTGTGCATATTAAAAGCGTCTTATTTAGACGCTTTATTTTTTTTGTTTGGTTTTATATCTAATTTCTTTTTTTGTTCTTTAAAGGCAATAATGTTGATAATTATAATAGGGATGAATAAAGCCATTATGGATAAATTATCAAGTAAGCTATTATTTAGATTTATAGCTAATATAAGCATTTCGCCCCAAAGAAGAATACCGATAAACAAGTAATCCATTTTCTTTAAATAGATAGTAGCAATAGAAAGAATAGCAATAAATGTTAATAAAAGTAGGATTAATGCCCACCAAGTTGATGAGTAGATACTCTCAAGTAGTTTTTCGATTCCTAAGGCATTAAATACTTGAGAATCGGCATAAGATAATGTATCTGAGTAGACAAAGGCAAGAGTACATACAACACTTAGGATACTTTCAGCTAATGTAAGTAATATTAAGTATGGACTATTGTCTTTAAATAATTTTTTTAACCATTTCATTTTTATTTACTCCTTATATTATAATTATAGCATAATGTGTTATAATTAAAAAGAGATGATATATTATGAAAAGATATTTAATTTTGTTATTAATAGTGCCTTTAGTTATTGTGGGATGTGCAAAAAAGAAACCAATTATAGAGTATGATGAAGATATCCATGATAAGATATTAAAAGAAGTAGGAAAGACTAATGATAAGCAAGTTGTATTTAAAAAGGTTGAGAAAAATGAGACACAATATTATGTAT
>CAMWQX010000189.1 GCA_947176475.1 uncultured Bacillota bacterium | reverse complement strand
CAAGTATATCATTAGCAATTTCTATATATTTATCATCAGGAACATAGGATAATTCCTGCTCATATAGTTTTATATATTTAATGTCATTCATCATGTAGTAAAGTAAAAGTTCACATAGCTTTTGCTTTTTTTGCAAGCGAACTTTCTTTTGTGGTTCGACTTTAACGACATTAATTGGCTCGACTTTAATAATCTTATTTAATAAGATGTTTTTATCTATGCCATATTCTTCGCTAAGCTGATTGACCGTAAGATCGATTAAAACTTCATCATTGGTCTTATTAAGCATAGCGACAACTTGGTTGATGTAAGTAGAAACATCATCGACTTTATCTAAATTCTTATCTTTCTTTAAGTAATTCATCTTAAAGTCGAAGAATGTTATGGCATTATTAATAGCATCCTTATAGGCCTCAACCGAATTTTTTAAGATATATTCATCAGGGTCTTTAGCTCCGGATAATCTTAAAACACTCAAGTCAACTCCGGCTTTAGATAAAGCTTCACCATTGGTTAGTGTGGCTTTTTCACCAGCAGAGTCATTATCCATACATAAAACAATTTTAACATTTAATTTTTTTAGTAAGGATACATGATCAGGTGTAAGAGCTGTTCCCATGGTTGCTACAACATTTTTAATACCTACCGAATAAATACGAATGGCATCCATCTGTCCTTCAACAACTACTAAGTATTTGAGTCTTCTCGCTTCATTGACAGCACGGTGATAATTAAATAATATTTCACCTTTCTTAAAAATAGATGTCTCTTTGGTATTGATATATTTGGCTTCATCAATATCTTCATAAATACGTGCAGAAAAGCCAATAGGCTTACCACTAGCATTATGAATAGGAAATGTTATACGATTTCTAAATAAGTCATATAAGTTATTACCCCGATTTGCAAGACCTGTATCTAATAAAATGTTCTCATCAAAATTCTTATTTAGTAATAGCTTGGTAATGGTATCGTAATTAGCCGGTGCATATCCAATGCCAAATTCTTCAATTATTTCTTCGTTTATACCACGGTTGATTAAATAGTCACGGGCTTTTTTACCATCTGAACTCTTTAAATTGTTTTGATAAAACTTATTGGCTAAGTCAACGGCTTCATAATGTCTATCGTATTTGCTAGTTGTTTTAAAATTGACATCCAATTCTATACCGACTTTTTCGGCAACGTTTCTTACAGCATCGATAAATGATATATTCTCATAATCTTGAACAAAACTAAAGACATTACCAGTTTTATGACATACGAAACAAGTAAATATTCCCTTCTTTTCATTAACACTCATTGAGGGATTATGGTCATCATGAAAAGGACATATACCAAAATAGTTACTTCCCTTTTTTTCCAAAGGGATGTATGAACTAATAATGTCAACTATGTTGGCAGTACGTTGGATATTATTAATTTCTTCGTTGGATAACATAGCCATTAAAAAATCACCCTCTATAATTACTTATTAACCATAGATGCCCAAATTACTTGAAATTTTTTGAAAAAAATGAAAAAAATAGTCAAAAAGACTATTTTTTATGACAAATACCATATATTTTCATCATTTTTCTTTACTTCTTTGATGATACCACTGCCAAGACATTGTTCTCCTAAATAGAGTACACAAGCCTGTCCTGGAGTAACGGCTTTGACTTTCTGCGGATAACGAACAAGGATTTCATTATTTTCAAGATATTCTAGCATTACTTCATTATCCGGTCCACGATAGCGAAATTTAGCAGTACAGAATGTTGGATGATTTGGCGAAATGAAGTTTACTTGATTAATTATACAGGAATCGCTATATAAGGTTTCAGGATCTTCCCCAAAAGCGACATATAATTCGTTTTTAGCAACATTCTTACCAACGACAAAGTGCTTATCGGCAAATCCGCTTATTCCGACGTTTCTTCTTTGACCAATGGTATAATTCATTAAGCCGTTGTGTCTACCTATCACTTCTTTGGTATCGACATCAATAATATCACCAGGATTAGGTTTTAAATAGTTTTGAATAAATTTTTGATAGTTACGTTCCCCAATAAAACATATACCTGTTGAGTCTTTTTTCTTGGCAGTAGTTAAATTTAATTCATCAGCAATTGCTCTTACTTCGCTTTTTTCTAAATCACCAATAGGAAATAAGACGTCTTTTAGTTGATCAGGAGTAACTTGAGCAAGAAAGTATGATTGATCTTTATTGCGGTCTAATCCACGATATAACTTGCATCCTTCAATTCTAGCATAGTGTCCAGTAGCGATATAATCAGCGCCTAATTTTCTTGCTTCCTTAATAAAAACATCAAACTTTATATATTTATTACACATAAGGTCAGGATTAGGTGTACGTCCCTTTTTTAATTCTTCAAGAAAGTATGTGAAGACATTATCCCAATATTCTTTAATGAAATCGACACGATGAAGAGGAATGTCTAATTCTTTACATACCGCTAAGGCATCGTTGTAGTCTTGCTCTTGAGGACAAATATCATTGCCAATATTCGGATTGCCATCAATATCATTATTAATCATTGAATCCCAATTGCGCATGAATAAACCTATTACTTCATACCCTTCTTTTTTAAGAATATGAGCAGCAACTGATGAATCTACTCCTCCAGACATTCCAATAACAACTTTTTTTGGCATAATAATCACTTCCAAAGGTATTATAGCATAAATGTTAAGTAATTTAATAACATATTCCCGAAAAAGTAAATAATAATGTCATATATGACAACAAAGATAGTAATGATGCTATATTTTAATAATATTGGTAAGATGATCTGGGAAAAGTAATCTTTACTTACGCCAATGATATTATGAAAACTTTTACGAATATAGATATAACTATTTATTAATAAATAAAGTAATATTATTAAGAATATGGCTTTATTTACTAAGACAGTTATTAAAGCATAGGTTATACCTTTAAATTTAAAGGCCAGGAAAAATTCGCCAATGACATAACCAATGCTAACACTTTCAAAACCGATAATAAAAACCTGAGAGATGCTTCCTAGAATGGATAATGTCGATAGCAGAAAGAGAAAAAGAATTCCCAAATGATTAAAAAGTAAGTTGTTGTGCTTAGTTAATCCTTCCATATATTCAGTTAAGTCATATGGATTATTTATAGCGTAAATAATCCCTGTTATTATAGATATTGCGATAATTAGTAGTCCAAATACTATTACATGTTTTGCTCTTTTCATATTTTCACCTATATAATAATATTTACCTCTTTTATGTTTATGATTAATATATTATAATTTTATCAGGTGATTTTAATGAGTAGAAACGAAAAAGACTATGAAGTTGTTGGAGATATAAGAATCAAACAACCAAAAAAGAAAAACAAAAAGAAAAAAACCAATTCAGATTCAACTCCACTTGGAATTAAAATCTTTGTTTGGTTTATGTTCTTTGTATTTTTTGCATCAGCAGTAGTTCCTTTAGTGTACTATTTGG
>CAMWQX010000188.1 GCA_947176475.1 uncultured Bacillota bacterium | reverse complement strand
TATGTTAATAGTGATAAATTATGTAGTTTATATAAAGTACAAGAAGATAAAAAAATTTTAGGAAAGAAGGATAAATATGAAAAATAAAATAATAATTACCGCAGGAGGTACAAGTGAAAGAATTGATAATGTAAGAAAGATAACGAATAGCAGTACGGGTAAATTGGGAGTAGTGATTGCTAATAAGTTAACCCATATGGAAAGTGAGAAAATCGATAAGATATATTATATTGCATCGAAAACAGCTTTAAAACCAAGTCATGAAAAGATTGAAGTTATTGAGATTGTCGATACGAATGATTTGAAGATGACTGTTGAGAGATTGCTTACGACAGAAAAGATTGATTACTTCATTCATTCGATGGCTGTGTCAGATTATACAGTAGATTTTGTTACAACAGCAAAAAGAATTGTTGAAACGATAGAAAACAATAAAGAATTATCATTATACGATAATATTATTGATAATAGCAATGCCATTATAGCTAATAAGATATCATCTTATGAAGATGATTTGATGATTAAACTTAAAAGAACACCAAAGATTATTTCTTTAATTAAGGATTTAAGTCCTGAGACATTTCTTGTTGGCTTTAAATTGTTAGATGGCGTAACTAAGGATGAATTAATTGATGTTGCAACTAAGTTAAAGGATAAAAATAAATGTAATTTAGTGGTAGCAAATGATTTATCTAATATAAGAAATGGAAATCATTTAGCATATATTATAGGTGATGATAAAAATTATATTGAAGCTTCAGGCAAAGAAGATATTGCTTTCAAGTTAGTAAGTGAGATGATGGAAAATGATTAAATATAAAAAAGAGTATATTAATGATTTAACCGAGAAAAAAGTTGATGAGATATATAAAGATTTATTAAAAGAAAAATGGCAATTCATCATTATGGCAACGGCTGATAAGAAGTATGTATTAACTAAGGAAAAAAGTGTTTTTGAGATTAATGATGAAGTAGAGTATATAGATGATGCCAATAAGGACATATATTATCATACAGAGTATGTTGATGAGGAGATTGATTTGGGAGATAGACTAGATTTATTTAAAGAATATATTTCTAAATATGAAGATAAGATTATTAATAATTTATATGGTGATAAATATATATTTGGAAGTATAGCCGTTAGATTAGATGATGATAGTTTTATTACGACGATTAGAGGTAAAGAGGATTTATCAGAATATACGATTGTAAGACGTGTTGATCATGAATCACACACAGTTTATGTTAGTGGTAAGAAAGCAACGTTAAATGCACCATTACTAGCACATTTATTTGAAAATGAAGAAGTAGATGTTATTGTGCATATTAATCATTATTTTGATTCGGAACTAGAAAATCAAGATTATGCTTTTCCAGGTACAGTTAAGGATTCAATAAGAGATAATAAGAAATCATTTAATATTAAGTATCATGGAGTTATATATCTATTTGATAAAACTGGGAAAAAATTATAAGGAGGGTTTGATATGGGATATATCAAAGAACAGATTAAAGTGGTTAAGGAACGTGATCCGGCTATTAGGAGTACTATAGAAGTTTTGTTATATCCATCATTTAAAGCATTAATTTATTATAAAATAGCGCATTATTTTTATAATAAAAAAAGATATCTAATTGCAAGATATATTAGTGAGAAAGCTAAAAGAAAAACAGGTATAGAAATACATCCAGGCGCAACAATTGGCAAGGGTTTATTTATCGATCATGGAGTTGGTGTAGTAATTGGTGAAACAGCAATAATTGGTGAGAATGTAACAATGTTTCATGGAGTTACTTTAGGTGGTATTGGTAGTGAAACGGGGAAGAGGCATCCAACTATTGGCAATAATGTATTTATTGGTTGTGGAGCAAAGATCTTGGGAAATATTACGATTGGGGATAATGTCAAAGTTGGTGCTAATGCCGTCATCTTAAAAGATGTGGAAGCAAATACAACAGTTGTTGGAGTACCTGGAGTTATAGTTAAAAGAAATGGAAGGAAAGTGTAAGTTATGGAAGTTAAATATCCAAGATTTGAGGTTTATGAAAAGTTATATAAAAGATATTTTAATAAGGGAGTTGATTATTTAGTAGATGAAGGAAATATAAGTGATGATGATAAAGTTTTAGATTTATGTGGAGGAAACGGCAGACTTACAAGAAAACTTGCAACACTTGCAAAGGATGTTACTTATGTTGATCAAGAAAGAGACATGATTCCTGATGATTTAGAAACACAAGGAGTTAAGGTTATAAATATGAGTGTTCAAGATTTTGTAGATAATAATAAGAGTAAATTTGATAAAGTTTTTTGTGAACAAGCAGTTAATTATTGGATGCTTCATATTGATGTTAAAAAGTTTAGTGAAATATTTGCTAAAGATGCTTTATTTATCTTTAATACTTTCTCTAGTAAACCTAGTGAAAAGCCAATGATTAAAGAATATGTTATTGATGGTATTAACTATTTAGAGATATCTTATTTAGTTGATGATAAGGTAAATCATGTCCAGATAAGAGAAGGATTTGAACCACACTTTACAGTTTTTGATTGGATAAGTGAAGAAAAATATAAAGAATTGTTAGGAGAATATTTTGATATAAAGGTAATTGATAATGGCAAAAGTGCCCTTTATATTTGCAGGAGGAAATAATGAATAAGTCGTTAGGAATATACAATTTAATTGATAGAGAAAAAATAAATGATAGTATTAAAAGAGTAATAGATAGTAATGTTGATTTTAATACTTATGTAAGTCCCAAGGGATTAAAAGAGTTGAGAGTTTCTATTGCTGAATTTCTAAAGAATACTTGGAATTATCAAGGTAGCTATAAAGATATAATGATTACTAGCGGTTCTCAACAATCTATTAATTTAATTGCATATTCATTATTTAACGATGATGATGTGATATTAATTGAACAACCAACTTATTTTGGTGCAATAGATGTATTTAAGAAAAGAAATATAATGTTAGTAGGGCTGGATTTAAATGAGGATGGTTTTGATTTAAAGGAGTTAGATGAAAAGGTAAAAGAGTACAAGCCTAAAGCGATATATGTGACTCCAACATTTAATAATCCAACAGGATATGCTTGGTCGAATGAAGCAAGAAAAGATTTTTTAGATATTGTTAACAAATATGATGTTTTGGTAATTGAAGATGATCCTTATAGTCTAATTAATTATACTGATTATAAATATAGAACTTTATATGAAATGAATAATGGAAAAAATGTCATTTATTTAGGAACTTTTTCTAAGTTAATAAGTCCAGCTATTAATGTGGGTTATATGATTTCTGATAATGATAATATGAATCATCTATATTCTTATAAAAATAGTTTTGATTTGTGTACATCAGCATTTTTACAATATGTGGTTTTAGATTTTTTAACTAATAATGATTTAAGTAAACTTATTAATTTAAAAAAGGGTATATATAAAGAGTTATTAGATGAGAGTATAAGTTTTATTA
>CAMWQX010000187.1 GCA_947176475.1 uncultured Bacillota bacterium | reverse complement strand
GGAAATGAATATATTATTGCTTCTAAGGACAATGAAGAAAAGTATACTTTTCCGATGACTGATAAAATAAATTTATATCGTTTTATAATGGAAAGAGGAGCTTTAGTTGATCATCATCCAAAGATAAAGGGTATTGTTGAGGATATCTTGAATAGAAAAGCTGAATATTTAACTTATGATGATAGTAAAGAGAGGTCTTTATTTCAAATGGTTTATGCGGCAATACCAGCCAATCATCCGGATATGTTAAGAGAAAGTCCGCGTATGCATCCCGAATTTAAAAAAATTATTAATGAGATTGTGGAGCAGATCTTTGCTTATTCATATTTTGGTAAGGCAAAAGAAGAGGATTTTAGAATGCTTTATAAAAAAATTATATCTGGGGAATTAAATGATTTGATGGAGAAAAAATATTGGTTTGGATGCAATGTTACGTCTTTTACTTTGGCAGATATTGTGGGTTATGCTCGTGAATATGGAGTTGATGTTCATTTAACGCGGGAGAATTATGTTGTCTTAGCAAGATTTATTCAAATGTTGGATCGTTTGAGATACCTGAATAATTCTGGTGAAATATATATTCATGAGAATGGACATACCCAGACGAAAGCAACAGAAGAAGAGAAAAAGAAAATCGATGATATAGCTAGAGATGTTTTTAGAAGGGACTATACTTGGAGAGAAGCAAGAGAGATATCTAAGGCAATTTCGGATATGGATTTCTATACGGATTATATGTTCCCTCATGATATTGATAAGATAAAGAAAGCATTAAGTGTTAAACCAAAGACTTTATTTGATAAAGTAGAAACAAATTTAGATTTAAAAAGTGATATAGGTAAGTTAAAGGAAGAAGCTACACGTTTAGTTGAAAAACTACTTGCTAGGGGAAATATTCGCGTTCTTTTTGATGAAGAAGTTAAGAGTCCAGAGGATGCATATTTACGAAGAATGGTCTTAGCTAATTGGGATATTGATGAAAGGTTTAAAGAACTTAACTTAGGAAAAGAAACAAAAGATGCGATTTCTAATGAGTTAATTAAGGGTGTAGAGCTTTCTCGTGAGACATTAGCAATTTTATTTGATTTGCCAGATTATGATTATGAGAGTCAAAGAGTTGAATATGAGGAAGGTTTAGTAGATTTAGCTTGTGGAACTTTAATTCCCTTTACTAAGGTTGATAGAATTAAAGATTTATTTGCATCTTGTAGAGATATCCAAATGCGCTTTGGCATAAATAGTGGAACAGTGGGATATGGAGATATCAATACTCATGCATTACCAAATAAAGATTATTTAGTATCAATATATTATGAAGATATTAAACCAAAGTTTGAAAGATTACAGAGGCAATATGATTATTTGTTTGACAATGCAAGTGATGCCGAATTTTTGGAAGGTGCTATTGAAATATATGGAGATATTATCGTTATGCAAGCCTTTAGAGCCGGCAATAAGCGAACAGCTAGATCGATATTTAATGCTATGTTATTATCGAGGGGAATAATACCTCCTGTTAATGATTTACTGGAACAAGAAAAGAGATTATTTTTAGATATAGCGTATGGAAGATTTGAAAGATATATGAAAGCTAAGTATAAATTATTGTTACAAACAGCAGATGTTAAAAGACAATTTAAAGAAGAAACTTTTAAGGAACCTATAACCTTATATGATATGGAAGATGAAAGGCGAACTTTTAAGAATTAGGATTGGTGTGATGTAGTATGATAAAAGAGTATTATGGTTTTATTAAAGACTATTTAGAACTTGCGGAATTAAAGATAAAATATTTAGTTATTAATTTAGTATCAGCATTTTTCTATAAGGGATTTTCTTTGTTACTTCCCTTTGTAGCATCTTTAATAATTAAATATTTAACGCAGGGAAATGCGGAGTTAACTTATTTAGCAATAGGGGGATATTTAGTAGTTTATATCTTATATAATATAGCTTTATATATTAATTATAGGATATATGGATATAATATGGATTATTGTTATGATAAGATGACTAAGAAAGTATTAAATAAATTAGTTGATGTCGATGGTAATTTTACAAGAATGATAAGTAAAGGAAGACTTATGAATTCCATTAATTCAGATATTGTTGAAATTGGCGATATGAATGATCAATTATCGGAATTCTTTATGGGACTTTTGCAAATAGCAGCGGTACTTATAATAGTTGCAATGGTTAATATCTATTTAGCAATTATATTTATCTTGTTTACTTTTGTTTATATCTATGTTCGAAATAAGGCAGATGCTAAAGCAAATTATTATCATAATAAAGTGCAAATACAGGATGATAGATATACGACACTTTTAACTCAGATTATTTCGGGATTACAAGAGATAAAGACATTCAATATGTTACCTAAATTAACATCTAAGTTAGATATTATTCAAAATAATTTTACAAAGTGTTATAAGACGAAAAGGGAATATAATACTTTAAGAGATAATGATATAAGAGCAGTTACATATATATTTAGATTTATTTTATATGCCTTCTTGGTATATCTCATAATGATTGGTAAGATTGATGTAAGTGTCTTAGTATTAGTTATTGCTTATCATGAATATTTAGAAGAATATGTAGGAGATTTAATATCTTCAACTTCTTCAATAAGAGAGACAAATACAGCTGTATGTCGTATTAATGATATTTTAAATTATAGTTCAGATGATATTACATTTGGTAATTTAGATACCCAAGATATCTATGGAATGATTGAATTTAAACATGTATCTTTAGAATTTAAGAAAAAAGAAGTATTACATAATATTAATTTAAGAGTAGATCATAATGAAGTAGTTGCTATTGTAGGTGAAGCTGGTTCGGGTAAGACGATGATGTTAAATTTACTTTTAAGACTTTATAAACCAACTAAGGGTAAGATAAAGATTGATAATGTGGATATTTTTGAATTTTCAAAAGAGAGTTATTCGAAGTCGGTTTCTGTTGTTAATCAAAAACCATTTATCTTTAATATGAGTATTAGAAAGAATTTGAATTTTGTTGATAGTAATATTGAACATCAAATTGAAGCTTGTAAGAAGGCAGGTATTCATGATTTTATAGAGACTTTACCAAATGGCTATAACACGATTTTGAGGGAGAATGGAAGTAATATATCAGGTGGTCAAAAGCAAATGATTAGTATTGCAAGAACAATACTTTCTAAAGCTGAGGTTATATTACTAGATGATATAACGACTTCATTAGATCCCGATACAGCTAAGTTAGTGCCAAAGTTAATTGATAATTTAAAGAAGGATCATACCATTATTATGATTACGAAAAAACCGGATTTAATGAAAGTTGCTGATCGTATTGTGGTATTAGATGAAGGAAGAATTCAAGAAGTGGGAACACATAAAGAGTTATTAAAACATAATGAAATTTATCAATTATTACAATCAAGAAAATCACCTAGTAGAACGGGGGTGTTTGATAATGATTAAACGTTATTATACAGAAATAAAGAAATTCTTTAG
>CAMWQX010000186.1 GCA_947176475.1 uncultured Bacillota bacterium | reverse complement strand
CTAAAACAGATACAACGAATCTAGCATATGATGATACAGCAGATAAGAATTTAAGATATATAGGAAGTAATCCAAATAACTATGTGGAGTTTAATGGAGAACTTTGGCGAATCATAGGTGTTATGAATAATGTAACAGACGAAAAGGGTAATAAAGCATCAAGAGTGAAATTGATAAGAGCAACATCAATAGGGTTTTATTCATGGGACAATAAGCCAAGTGGAACAGGAACATCTACATCAGAATATGGGAGTAGCAATTGGACTGATAGTAGATTGATGAAAACACTAAACAGTGGGTCATATTGGAATAGAACGAGTGGAGTGTGCTATGCTGGTGCAAATGGTACAACAAAACAATGTGATTTTAGTAGTATAGGTCTGACAAGTGAGGCTAAGTCGATGATGAGCAATATTGTATGGAACTTGGGTGGGCATAATTCGTCTGCTATCACATTTACTAATATGTATAAATATGAAAGAGGAACAACAGTTTATAATGGACAACCAACAACTTGGAAAGGATATGTAGGATTAATGTATCCAAGTGATTATGGCTATGCAGTTGGTGGAAATGGAAGAAAAACATGTTTGGAAACAAATATGAATAGTTTTAATAATAATATTTGTAATACGAGTGATTGGATGAATAATAATGAATATAATTGGGTTTTTACTGTCTGGACAGGAAATAACACTACCGCTTTCTACTTAGATTCACAGGGATTTATAGGTTACAATCACCGTGTTAGTGATACAAATGGTATTCGCCCAGTCGTTTACTTAGATACAAAACTTCTAATAACAAAAGGGGAAGGAACAAAAGAAAATCCGTATAAAATATCTTTTGAAAAAGAGATTCCCAAAAAATATGATACATCGAATGCTAGTGCACCAAAAATAGACGAAGATGGTATACTTGTTCCAATAACACTTGCTGATGATGGAAAAGTAACAATGATAAGCAAAGATGATGATAACTGGTATAACTATTCGGAAAAGCGATGGGCTAATGCAGTTATATTAAATGATTCTCCATCACAAAACTATAAAGTTGGAGATACCATAAAAGAAAGTGACATAGAATCTTACTTCGTATGGATACCAAAGTATAAATATAAATTATGGAATACAGGAACGGCAAGTAAAAATGCCCATGAAATAGATATAGTATTTGATACAAAAGATACCACAGATGTAGAAGGTAAATCATGTAAGACACCAATGACAAGTGGTGCTACAGGTAATTGTAATAATGGTGAATATATGACACATCCAGCATTTATATCACTTGGTGTAAATGGTTTCTGGGTAGGTAAATTTGAAACGGGATATAAAGGAGCAACTACAACTGCTGCAGCTCAGGTAAATAGTTCTGATTCATCAAAAATAATAATAAAGCCAAATGTATATTCATGGAGAAGAAATACTTTATATAACTTCTTTGTAAGTGTCTACAATTATGAACGCTCATTAGATTCGCATATGATGAAAAATACCGAATGGGGAGCAGTAGCTTATTTATCTCATTCGAAATATGGAATAAATCGAGAAGTAAATCTCAATAACAATTCATCATATAAGACAGGATATAGTGGTTTGCCAACTTTGGATCAGCATACTCATCCAGGTACCTCTGGCGATGGATCAACATTTAATCAATCTTATAATACTTCGGTCGGGTATTTAGCTAGTACAACAGGAAATATCTATGGGGTATATGATATGAGTGGAGGAGCATATGAGTATATGGCTTCATATATAAGCGGAAAACCTGCATCAAGTGGATTTACTACAGAAACACTTGGTAATTATAATGCCAAATATTTTGATATTTACAATGCAAGTAGTGATATTAATACTTATCAATATCGAATCTTAGGAGATGCCACAGGTGAAATGGGACCATTCCTACACTACTCTGATGATGATGGAACCAATAGATGGCATAACAGTTGGTATAGCAATTATTCGCACTTTGTTGAATCGTCGCTTACTTGGTTCTATCGCGGCGGATCTTGCACCAATGGAGTTCTTGCTAGTCAATTTGCTTTCAATGGTGACATAGGTAGTGTCTACGCTAGCGTTGGTTCGCGCATAGTTCTAGTTGGCTAATGTAATACCTAATTTAATTGTTAGACATAATAAAAGACCTAATTGAATAGGTCTTTTTGTGTGCAATGTTATTTCTTCTTTTTTTGACCATTATATCTAATCTTTTTTATCCAAACATCTTTTTGATCTAGTTTGTTGATTTTATTATCTCTTAATTCATAGTATTGGCGATGACTTACAAATTGAATGTAGTTATTTTCCACATCTATATACCAAATGGTTACCTCAAGAGGGTTAAATTTATATTTTTTTAACTTTTGAGCATAATAGTATTCGAGAGATTCCTCAAAGTCCCTTGCTAGCCATTCTTTAATTCTTTTTTTTCTTTTAATTTTATTTATTATCATATTTGTTACCTCATAGATAGATTGTATCAAATGTGGAGTTATTTAGTCAATGAGCAAGTGATGTGAATTTCAAAATCGTTTTGAGAAAATTAACTTGAAATTGGAGGTAACATAATGAACCTTGAAGATGCCAAATATATCTATACGGTTATTGGACAAAATTTAAAGAGATTGAGGACGGATAAGAAAATGACTCAAGAAGAATTTGCCAATAAAAGTACATATTCTTTGGGATTTATTATGAATCTTGAAAGTCCGAGTTATTCGCCAAGTATATCTTTAGGAACAGTTTGGCATTTTGCTAAAGTTTTAGATGTTGATATTAAAGAATTTTTTAGACCTCTTGATTAGAGTTCTTTTTTATTTTTTTTGAATTCTCGATAGAGTTTAGATATGGCTCTTTTTTCAATGCGCGATACATAAGAACGAGAGATGTTAAGAGATGATGCAATTTCTTTTTGAGTTAATTCATCAGAATCAAATAGACCAAAGCGTTTAATGATAATTTCTTTTTCTCGATCGTTTAAGATATTTAGAATGCTACTGACATATTCACGATTATCATTATTGTGAATAATATTTAAGATATCTTCAGAATCACTTTTGATGACATCAATTAAATTTATTTCATTACCATCTTTGTCATAGCCAATAGAATCATTTAAGGAAACATTGTTATTATTCTTTTTATTACTTCTAAAATGCATGAGAATTTCATTTTCAATACAACGAGCGACGTAGGTGGTAAGACGATTATTTTTATCAGGTTTAAAGGAATCGATACCCTTGATTAAACCAATGGTTCCAATACTTATTAAATCATCGGCATTATTATCTAGTTTTTCAAATTTTTTGACGATGTGAGCAACTAATCGTAAATTATGTTCAATTAAAGTGTTACGAGAATTGATATCGCCATTAATCATATTTTTAATGTGGATTTCTTCTTCCTCTTTAGATAGAGGCTCGGGGAAGACATTGATGGAATAGGAACCATGAAATAAAGAGAGTAAATTTAGTAAATTTGTCAAAAAAAACATTTAATCACC
>CAMWQX010000185.1 GCA_947176475.1 uncultured Bacillota bacterium | reverse complement strand
AGTAAGACAATAGCGCTGGACATAGCTCAGTGGTAGTGTGTTGCTGAGCCTGCGCAAGGTCCTAGTATCAAAACCAAAGAAATAAATGTCAAAATAAAAGGGCTTCATTTAAAACTATTAAAACTCATGAAGTTACTATGGAAGTAAAAAATAAGACTCGAAAGAAAGTTAAAGAAGTAACTGAAGAATCTCATTTCAGTCAATCTCAAGTTTTATTTATTTTAAATACCCTAGATTTAACCGATTATGAAAAGAAATATCCCTTTATAATTTATAATATGATTCTAGGTGGAGGATCACTAGAAACTAAATTATATCACGCCTTAAGAGATGAAAACTCTCTATGTTATAATGTTCAAAGTTTATTTCAAAAAAATGATAACCTAGAATTAATAATTACAGCAGTCGATGAATCAAATGAAAATAAAACTAAAAATTTGATTAATTCCACTATCAAAGAGATGGAAAATAAAGTCAGTGACGATGAAGTAAAGAGAGCTATATCTGCAGTTGTTTCATCGATAAATATGTCTCTTGATTCACCAGATCGTATCATTGATAATTACCTATTTCAATATCTAAATTCAATTGATGATATTGAAACACGCATAAATGAATTTAAAAAAGTTACCAAAAATGACGTCATGAAGATAGCTCGCAAAGTAAAATTAAATACAATCTATATTTTAAGAGGAGGGGTCGAGAATGGAAAAAATTAAATTTCCGAGAGTTGATGAAATTCTCTATAAAGAAACTTTGCCAAATGGCTTAGAAATCTATTTAATTCCTAATAAAAACGTCAAAAACTTTTATATGACATTTTCAACTAAATTTGGATCTCTTTATACTGAATTTAAAAAAGCTTCCTCTTCTAGTTATACTAAAATACCTGATGGAGTAGCTCACTTTCTTGAGCATATAACATTCAAAATGCCTGATGGCGATGCATCAGATTATTTTGCTAACTTAGGTTCCGAATCAAATGCTTATACGTCATTTAAAGTAACTTGTTATGAAGTATATGGATTTGATAAATTTAAAGAAAATTTAAACTACCTATTAGATTTTGTTCAAACACCGTGCTACACCGCCAAAATGATTGAAGCCGAAAAAGGAATTATAACAGAAGAAGTAAAGATGTGTGAAGACAATCCCTTAGCACTCCTTTCTTATTCTTTATATCGCAATCTTTTTTCTAAATATAAATATACCTCATTTGTCTGTGGCAATGTTAATGATGTAAAAAGTACAACGTTAAAACATATTGAATCAGCTTACCAAACATTTTATCATCCATCAAATATGTTTGTTATCATAACTGGAAACTTCAATCATGAAGAAGCATTGGCAATTATCGAAGAGAATCAAGCTAAAAAGAAATTTGATAGAGCACCAGAGATAAAAATCAAAAAGAGTAAAGAGCCTAATAAGGTGGTTAAAGAATACGAAGAAATACCAGCTAATGTTGAGGTAGAAAAAGTTAATATTGGTTTAAAAATTCCATTAAGTAATTTTTCTAAACTAAATATTAGCAATATAGAAAGAGATATCTTAATAAATATTATTGTTAATTCCAACTTTGGTAGAACAAGTGAAATAAAAGAGCAATTAACTAGAGGTAATATTATTACTGATGGAATAGTAGCAAGCAAATATATTACAGAAGATTATTTAGTCATAGAATTAGCGGCTGAAACGCCATATCCTCAAAGATACATTAGCATTATGAAAGAAAAATTAAAAAATATCACTATTACTAAAGAGGAATTAGAACGTAAAAAGCGTGTAGCAATTAGTAACTACATTTTATCTTTTGATGATATTGAAGAAACTAGTTATAATATTCAAAGTGACTTAATAAACTATGGTGAAGTTAATCATGATATCTATGATATTTATAATAATCTTGACTATAGTAAAGCCATAGATGTAGCCAAAAAGATTAATGATAAAAATATGGCAATTGTTGTCCTTAAACCTAAAAATGATAAATAATTTTTATCTTTTTTTATTTTTTTTAAAGTAATTTCAAGATTCACCGTGTACATATAAGGTAGGAGGTGAAAAAATGAATTTACTACTTAAGTACAAGCATCAATGTATAATTGGTGGTATAGTATTACTATTAGTAGCAGCTTTTAGCATTCCCTTTATGTTTGCATCAAGTAATCCGATTCTATCACAAAGTGATTTGGACCCTTGCAATCCCGTTGAAATAGATTCGGGTACAGAATCAAGCAATTACATTGTTGTAGATATAAAAGGAGCCGTCAAGAAACCTGGAGTATATAAAATGCCAGAAGGTTCAATTGTTCAAGATGTAATTAATGAAGCTGGTGGCTTGAAGAGTACCGCATATACCCAAAATATTAATTTATCTAAGAAATTGACAAATGAAATGGTTATTATTATTAACACTAAAAGCGAGATGAAAAATCAAACTACTACCAAAGTTGACGACGTCAAAAATGATGTTGAAAATACCAATTCTAATAATAATACTAATGTTGGCAATAATGTATGTGTATGTGAACCGGGTAGCACAACTGGTACGGTTAATGGAAATACTAGTACCAATAATGCATTAGTTAATATTAATACTGCCAGTAAAGAAGAATTGATGAATGTATCAGGAATTGGTGCATCAAAAGCTGACGCAATAATTATCTACCGTATGGATAATCGCTTTAATACGATTGAAGATATTAAAAATGTCAGTGGAATAGGAGATGCTCTTTTTGCTAAGATTAAAGACTATATTACAGTCTAGTCATCTTATTCTCATTCTTCTAATAATAACTATTATCTATTCATTAATTTACTCTAATATACCTAAGACTAGTAAATACAATATCGATGATACTTTAATTAGAGGAACTCTATTAACAAAATCCATTGATGGAGATAAGTTGACTATAGTTTTAAAGGGGAAAGAAAAGATAAAAGGAACATTCTATATAAAAAATGAAGGTGATGTTAACTTTTATAAAAATCTTCCCCTTGGAACTAATCTAGAAATATCTGGAACATTAGCTATACCCAGTAATAATACCATTCCTAACACCTTCAATTATAAAAAATATCTATATTATCAAAGAATTAATTACACTATGAGTATTAGTGACATTAAAATCAATAATTCTCATCTTCCTTGGTTATATAAAATAAAAGATATGATCATTCAATATATCAATAAATTTAAAAGTAAAGCCTATTTATTAACTTTTATTTTAGGCGATAAAAGTTCCTTAGAAGAAGGAGTTTATGAAGGATATCAGAGCATTGGAGTATCTCATATATTTGCAATCTCTGGTATGCATGTTTCTCTTCTTACCGGAATTATATTAAAACTCTTAAAAAAATTAAAAGAAAATACTAGATATATAATAGTTATATTATTTTTACTTATTTATTCCTTTCTTACTGATTTTCAACCCAGTATTCTCCGTAGTATAACTTTATTTATTCTCTTATTTTTAAATAAGCGTTTTTCCTTTAATTTAAATACTTTAAAAGTTTATTATTTAACTAT
>CAMWQX010000184.1 GCA_947176475.1 uncultured Bacillota bacterium | reverse complement strand
TATTTAACTTTTACCGCTGATGCAAATAGTTATAATTCATTGGAATTGATAAGAGAGAAAGGCAATGTTGAAGATGAATATACGGAAAAAGTAGATGGTAAATATGAGATGACTTATATTAAAGTTAATTTATAGAACTGCAGAATATGCAGTTTTTTAATGTAATATTTCTTTAAATTTAAAAAAGATACTTAATAATTTTGACAAATTATTCTTTTTTGCTATAATAGACGGCAAAAGTTGGTGAAAAAGGAATGAAAAGGGAAGTAAATACAATAAAGAAGTGGGATACTTCGATGAAATCATGGAGAGATATTGAAAATCCAAAAGAGAAGGGAATCGCGCTTTCCACGGTTACATATGGAAAATTAAGAAATAATGAAAGTAATGATGTAAATTATGTTATTATTGCTGATGGTTGCAAAGTTAATGATTTTAGTCTTGGAGGAGACAAACTTGATCTTGCATCAAATGGAGCAATCAATGTTTTAAATTATTTTAGAAATAAGAATGAAAATTATATTGTAGAAGCCGTTTTTATGGATTTACATGCACCTCATATGGAGGAAACAAAGTGGTTAGCTAGTTATATAAATGAATTAGCTAGGAATCCGCGAGTTAAAACAATTAGCTTTTTAGGACATTCAAAATGTGGAGTTATGGCATTTCACTTACTTAAATTTTTAACACCATTAAGTATGTCTAAATCATATATTTATAGTGTATCTTCTCCTTATACAGGAGCACTTTTGGCATCTCCTTGTTTTCTACGTCAGGAATTTCAAAGAATTATTGAAAGTAAATTAGGAAAATGCTCTTTAGCAGATATGGTGGTAGAAGCTTTAATGGGTGTTTATAATATGAAATTTAGTAATTCGCAGTTGGATTTTGATATTTCTATTCCTGGAGGAATACCAAATGAGGTAAAGGATATATATGATCCAAGTTTTATTGGAGAGGTTTTTTCTGAAGAAAATATATCTTTGGTAGAAAATGGTGCTCATTGGCAAAATATTTGTACAGCAGTTGATAGTAATACCTTAAAGGAAGTAATGAAAGCCAATGATATTCTTGGTTTAGGTTTCCTTATATTAAATGAGTGTTTATTTGAGGGAAAATCAGATGGATTAGTTTCCTTGACATCACAGAAAGCAGTAGAGAAAAGCTTTGTGGATGAACATAGTCAAAGTAAAGTTATTCATTCAACACACTTTTTATATAAGATTCCAAGTTTTACAGCCGAACTTTTAGATGTTGTTGATGATAATATAAAACGTCTATCTTATAAGTAAAATATGTTCTTAATTGGGACATATTTTTTATGATACTTTATATGTTTTCTTTGATATAGTATAATGATATTACATTTGATGTTTTCTTTAATATATATAAGGAGTAGATTATGAAAGAATTATTAGTACCAGTTGGAAGTATGGATAGTTTAGTTGTTGCTGTACATAATGGATGTGATGCAGTTTATTTGGGTGGCAAGAAATTTGGGGCAAGAGCATATGCGACGAATTTTGATGATGAAGAGATGGTTAGAGCAATTAAGTTTTGTCATTTATATGGTGTTAAGATATATGTTACAGTTAATACTTTGATTCATGAAAGTGAATTAGACATGGTACTTGATTATTTAAAGTTTTTATATAAATCAGGAGTAGATGCGGTAATTATTCAAGATATTGGGCTTATTTCTTTAGCAAGGAGGGAAATACCTGATTTGGAAATACATGCATCAACACAAGTTCATTCAACGAATATTGATACGGTTAATTTCTTAAGAGATTTAGGGGTTAAAAGAGTTGTGCTAGCACGCGAGATGAGCATAGATGAGATTAACAAATTGGATACAAATTTAGAGATTGAAGCTTTTATTCATGGAGCATTATGTATATCTTATTCGGGTGAGTGCTTATTTTCGAGTATGTTAATGAATAGAAGTGGAAATAGAGGTGCTTGTGCGCAAGTTTGTCGTTTACCTTTTAAGATGATGATGGATGACGAAGAAGCTAAGACGGATGGAGATTATTTACTTTCTACTAAAGAATTGAATACTTCGGAGTATTTTAAAGAAATTATGGAATCAAATATATATTCTTTAAAGATTGAAGGAAGAATGAAGAGTGCCGAGTATGTGGGATGTGTTACTTCGCTTTATCGCGATTTAATGGATAAATATTATAGGGGAGAAGAAGTAGTACCAGATAAGCAAATAATGAAGGATTTAATGACCATATTCAATCGTGAGTATACTAAAGGGTTCTTGTTTCATGCCAATAATAAAGAGTTAATGAATATCAAGACAAGCAATCATTTGGGAATAAAAATAGGTGAAGTTGTTGAAGTAAATAAGAAGTTTATCATGGTTAAATTAACGGATGAATTAAATCAAGAAGATGGTGTTAGATTTAAAAATGCTAATGATGGAATGATCGCGAATTTTATCTATGATGAAAGAGGCAAATTAATTAATCATGGAGATGCTGGAAGTATTATTGGATTAGATAAAAAATTTGATGTCGAAGTTGGTGATATCCTAAATAAAACTTTGGATATTAAATTAAAAGATAAGTATATATATAAGGAAAAAAAGATTCCCATTAGGATGCATATTGATTGTATGGTAGATAGAGAAATGACTCTGAAAGTATCAGCAAGAGAAAAAGAAGTTTCAGTTAACTTTGGGTTAGTTACAAAGGCCTTAAAGATGCCCGTAACTGCTGATACGATAAGAAAGCAAATAGTTAAGTTAGGTAATACGCCATTTGTTTTAGAAAATTTAGAAATCAATGTTGATAACAATGTATTTATCAACTTAAAAGATTTAAATGAATTAAGAAGAATGGCTGTTGATAAGTTAATTGAAGCTTTAGAATATAAAGAGATCAAAGATGATATTCCGGAAAGTAAAATAAAAAAGACGATGGATTATCAAGATAAGGTTAAGATATCTTTATTAGCGCGAAATGAAGAACAGATAAAGTGTGCATTAGATAATCATGTAGATAGAATTTATGTTGCAGATAAGAAGTTATTGGAAAAGTATAAGAATCAGCAAAATGTTTTTTATCGAACTAATCGCGTTAAAGATAATAACGAGGATTATTCTTTAATTACGGAATTAGGTTCTTTAAATAGAATAAGAAAAGGTATTGGAGATTATTATTTAAATGTCTGTAATCATGCTACGATAGATTATTTATCTAATTATTTAGATGTTCTTACTTTATCGGTAGAATTAGATGATGATGAAATCAAAGATATTATGAATTATTATGAAAATAAGTGCAATGTGGAATTAATGATATATGGAACTATAGAATTAATGTTGATGAAATATTGTCCGATTAATTTAAATGTTAACAAAGATAAAGTATGTCATGTATGTTTAGATAATCATAAGTATTATTTAAAAGATCGAAATGATAAGTTATATAGAATTTTAACAGATGCTTTAAGTCATCAAACACATATTATGCATTATAAACCAGTAAGTAAGATAGATAATTTAAGATATTATTATGAT
>CAMWQX010000183.1 GCA_947176475.1 uncultured Bacillota bacterium | reverse complement strand
GTTCCATAGCATCATATACAGTATCTTCATCAATATTTTTTTCTTCAATAATATTTTTTAATGCTTTTATAAATTCTTTACCATTCATAATACTAACCTCTTTCTTTACTTGATATATCTAAGATATATTCTTCATCAATTAAATCATATTCATCTAAAATTGGATTAATTATATTTGTTGCTTCAACTATTGCATCAATATCTAATCCGGTTTCTTTATCAAGAATAATTTTTAAATAATTATACTTGCCTTCTACTTCCCATGTTACACTGTCGACGATAATATCTAAATCATGCATAGGGCTTTCAATAATTGATCTTACCTTATCTAAAATATGGTCCATAAAATTCCTCCCAAACAATAACAAAAGTGGGAATTTCTGCCCACTTAAATCTGCTAAATAAATTATAACAAATTAAATAATTAAAGTAAAGGTTTATTTTGCTTTTGTAAAATCGCCTTTACTTCTTCAGCGTCTTCATAACATTTAGATTTATATTTAATATATGCTTTTTGACGTTCTTCATAAAAGGATGAAACGTGTATAATATCCTTTTTTTCCTCTGGACCTGTCGTTTTGAATCCTTCCATATAAGCTTGAATTAACTCACTAATTAATATTCTTTCATTGTGACTATTTTTCTCATTAAATTGAATCAAGGACATTAATTTTTCCATTTTTTCAGCAAAAGAACTTTCCTCTGTTATAGCTTTAATATATTCTTCATCTGGATAAGCTGTGCCCTCAAGATAGTCTTTTATGACACGATCACGCAAGATGGAAGCAGTAGAAAGATGTTCTCCTACATAGTGAAATTCAAAATTACGCCCATGCTTATCACAAAAATCTTTACATATAGCTATTACAGCATCTAAATATCCAATTAACATAACGTAAAGAGAAAACTCTGCATAGGATCTTGTTTGAGATAAATCGTGTTCTTCGGGCATTTCTTCTAGATATAAAGAAATGGAATATTTCGTTTCTAGAGTATGAAGGTATTCCATTTTACAAAATCCGATATCGATTAATTCCGTAATATCTGCTTTATCTTTTTCAAGAACAGTTCCTGAGCCAATAGATTTGGCATTTTCTTTAAGCTCATATAAAAATTTTTTGGCTTTAGCTCTTGTTTTGTTTAGCATAATAATCCCCTCTTTGCTTGCTTATTATGACACATAATATTCTAAAAAGCAAGAAGCACCTTACTTAAGAAGGTGCTTGGATAAAGGCAAGTCTTTATGAGATAAGAAATATTCCGTATCAAATAAGACATACATTAATCGTTCATCATCTTTAAAACGGTATTTAAATTTAGGTTTTTCACTCTTGATATTTTTGATAATATGTCTTGAATAATCTAAGGCAACTGTAAGTTCTGAACCACTTGTAACGAGAACAGATGATACAAGAAGGATATCTTTATTTTCGATTACAAGATTTATTAAAGAAACATTATAAGTAGCTAAAGATGTTTCAAACATAATTATTAGACCAAAAACAGTGCTAAATCCTAAAAGCCACATTTTAAATTTTCCTAAGAATGAGGCATATGTTTTGGCGCCTCTTAGGGCCGCAAAGATATTAATACTAGCAATTATAACTTCAAATATTACTAGAACATAATAAATGGGAAAAATAGCTGCTACTATAAGTAATAAAACAATTCCAAAGACTTTATCGGCTACACTATCAGCAACACAGCCAAAGAGACTTTGAACATGGAATGTTCGGGCAAGAAAGCCATCAAAAAAGTCTGTCAAAAGAATTATTGATACAAAAATCAAAATAGTCCACGAATTAAATATATGCCATATAATTGGCAAAATAAGCGTTGCTATTATACGCATTATAGTTAAAAGATTGACAAACTTTTTCATAACCTCACCTACTCATATACGATAGTATATTTTTCTTTTTCACTTATTATTTCAATATTTGTTAAAACACTTTCTTTAACAGTTGTTGTTACTTTATATGCAATATCATTAATAGATATTTCATAATTATATAATACTTCTTCGTTGTTAATCATCTTAGTTGGGATATTATTTTTTAGTATAGCAATCATGTTGGAAGGAACAATAAAATCAATATTAATACCATTAAGTACTTCGGCATTTTCTATCTCATGATCTAAAGATACTTCATAAAGAATATTATTCTCAATTTTAAATTTTTTAGTTAATTTATCTGTTTCATAATATCCAGTAATGTTTTCATCATTAGTTACAGCATCAACTCGGGCTTTTTTTCCGTCTATTACAATTTCCATATAGACATCTTTTTTCTTTTTGACAACATTATCTAAAACATCTTTATAAGTTATGGTTTCCATTGCCTTAGTTGTCGATGAAATAGTATTATTGGCATTAGTCTTCTTTGTACCCGTTTTAGCACCTGCAACATTGACGACGATAATAAAAATGAAGATAAAAATTAAATAGAAACTTAATTTTATAACACTTCTAAAACCGGGTACACTTTTCCAATTTCTAATAAAAACATCGAAAAAGTTTTCTTGTTGATTTTCCTCTTCTGTTTTTCTTTTTTTCATTTTATCCCACCTTTTTATTGATTAAATTCTCTTTTTTATAGCCATTTAGGAAATCTTTTACGGTCATATTCTTTTTGCCAAAGGGTTTTATTTCTAGGACATTGATGCAACCATCTTGGCAATTAATACTAAAGTAATCTTTGCCGACTTCACTGATAAGACCAACTTCGCCTTTTTTACTTTCCCCTATTTCGGCTTTTAAGATTTTCCATTCTTCATTATCAAGTAAAATATTAACCATAGGTTCCGGATTAAGAGCGCGTATTTTGTTGATGATATTCTTAGCTGTATCATTAAAATCAAGTCTTTCATCTTCACGTTTTAAAAGTCCAACATAGGTAGCTTCTTCATCATTTTGAGCAAGAGAAAAATTTGTCTCATCAATGATACTTGGAAGAGTTTTCATGAGTAATTCAGCACCTAAAGCACTTAATTTTTCCGATAAAGATCCACCAGTATCCGACTCTTCAATAGGAATTTCCGCAGCATGGATGATATTTCCCGTATCTATTCCCTCTTCCATGTACATAAGCGTTATTCCCGTTTTTTCCTCACCAGCCATGATAGCTGCTGTTATGGGAGATGCTCCACGATACTTAGGAAGTAAGGATGCATGAACATTGATACAACCAAGGGATGGATATTCAAGGATTTCGGAGGGGACGATTTGTCCATAGGCACAAGTAATGATAATATCAGGATCCTTATCTAAAATAAGTTGGTAGTCTTTTTTCAAACGATGGGGTTTAAAGACTTCAATGCCATGAGATTCTGCTAAAGTGGCTACGGGAGACGGAGTTAAGATTTTCTTTCTTCCTACCTCTTTATCTTCCTTAGTTACAACTAATACGACATTGGTATTTTCGATTAATTCTTTTAGTACTGGAACAGCAAATTCTGGCGTTCCCATAAAGACAACTTTTAAATCTTTCATATGCGTCACCTATCCCTATTATACTAAAAAATTTGCTTTATTAATAGACATAATTTTGCTATACTCTAAATAG